>JAOZOC010000533.1 GCA_029933495.1 Bacteroidales bacterium | reverse complement strand
AGGCAAGGCCTTTTACATCTAATGTCTTCATAATGAATGAGTGAATGATTGAATGTGTGAATGAGTGAATGATTGAATGTGTGAATGAGTGAATGATTGAATGTGTGAATGTGTGAATGATTGAATGATTGAATGAGTGAATGAGTGAATGAGTGAATGTTTGATTTAATTATAATTTAGTTGCGATTTCCTTTCCTTTGTCGGTAAGGAGTATATAAAATGTCTTTTTGTAAACGGTTCCTTCTTCGATAAGGATTGCAAGAATAACCTGAATGAATTTTTTTGAACTGTTTAACAGAAGCCTGAATTCCTTTTCATTTATCCCCCGTTCCTTATTTTTTAAATCGGCCAGCAATATTGTCCTGCATTTATCAACGACAGTTTTATGCAGATAATCACCCTGGTAAAATACGAGTTTGTCTTGCCGGGCAAGATACTTCAGCAACATTTTCAGCCTATCCTTTTTAATCTTTTTTGACAATGCCATTTCTTCAATTCTATCAATATCCGACAGGTCAATTCCCGTTTCTTTCAGTACACTTTCCAGCCAGTCAAGCTGCTCCTGGGTTTTATGGTCAATTTCCACAGTATGACCTGAAAGAGCAAAACTGTTTCCAACCTTTTTGATCAAACCTTCTTTCAGCATCTGCTCCATCAGCATATCAACATAGCCTTTTCCAGCTTCATTCTTTGTGAATCCGAATTTTCCATAAAGTTCCTTTGTATCAAAACCCTCTTCGAGTATCGGATTTTTCTGATGTTGCTGTTCCAGAATATCTATAACTTTTTTGTGGTATTCATCGTTAATACTATTACTTATCAGAATCGTTTTCGCTGAATAATTAAACCTGATAACAGATCCGTCATTATTATTCTCACATTCATCAATTATTTCCTTATCAGATTTATTGAGCTTTTCTGCAATAAATCCGGTAAAAACCGGAGCATTTTCTTTTTTCAACTCAATCTTTATGAGGTTGAAAAGATTATCGCTGTTTATCGTAGCCTCAACAAGGCTATCCAGGTTCTCAATAAGTTTTGGAGTTCTTTTCCGATGATGAAGGGGAGCAGTATCAACAACAATTCCACCACCAAGAGTCATATCGTTTGAGGAATTCCTGATTATAAACCTGTCACTGTTTATCAGGATGGCGGGTTTCTCAAGATGAATCTGAACAATTGCTGTCTCGCCTGCTTTCAATATGTCTTTATCCAAAAGATGAATCCTGGCGGCACATTCAAAAGTTCCGGAATAGAAAATTACTTTTGACCATAATCCTGGTTCATAATTGACATCGAAAAGTGTGTATGTTGCATCAATCATAGATGTATCTTCAATCTGTTTGTCAGACAAAACCATTCCACGTTGATAATCATCCAGCTTCAAGCCTGCAAGGTTGATGGCAGCACGATCGCCCGGAAATACTTTTTCAGTAGGCTCGCCATGTCGTTGAATATTACGGACTTTTACTTTTTTTGTCTTACCCGGTAGTAAAAGCAGTTCTCTGCCTGTTTTTAGTTCGCCATCAAGAACTGATCCTGTTACAACAAATCCGAGTCCTTTTACATTGAAGATCCTATCGATGTACATTCTAAAATAATCCGTGCTCTTGCGCTCCTTAATTTTTGGAATAACTTCTGCTATTTTGGCGACAAGTTCGTCCATTCCTTCTCTGGTAACTGATGAGACTCCTACAACAGGGGCATCTTCAAAAATTGTTCCTTCCAGAAATTCAGCAATCTCCATTTCGGCCAGCTCTGTCATTTCATCATCAACCAGATCAATTTTGGTCAGTACAACAATTCCCTGCCTAACGCCCAGCATTTCAATTATTTTCAAATGCTCAATTGTTTGAGGCATAATTCCACTGTCGGCTGCCACAACCAACAGAACAATATCAATCCCGAACGCACCTGCAACCATTGTTTTAATAAAATCTTTATGGCCTGGTACATCCACTATTCCGACCGCTTCGCCAGAGGGTAGTGTCAGATGAGAAAAGCCAAGGTTAATAGTGATACCTCTCTCTTTTTCCTCTTTGTGGGTGTCACAGTCAATATCGGTCAGTGCCTTTATTAAGGCTGTCTTTCCGTGATCAACGTGACCTGCCGTTCCGAGTATCAGGTGTTTCATTTTTTAATAATTTTATTATTAACATCTTTGATAATTTCAGCCAGTTTTTCAATCTGTCCGGTGGGAACTGTTAGAAGATCAAAATAAATATCTCCTTTCCGCAAAATACCTACAACCGGGGTTTTATGATGCAGCAGTCCGAAATGTAGCTTTTCGGCAAATTCCGATTTCTTTTTGTTCGACTGAAAATCACCGTCAATTCTGACGGCAAAACTTTCGATTACCTCTCCTGGTAAAGCCCCGCCACCACATTGCCCTTGCCCTTCATCAATGGTTGACTCACTTCCCTGATTTTTCAATTCATTTTTCAATAATTTTGCATTTATTTTTATTTCATCCGGCTTTTTCGACATCATCCTGAAAATTGTATTCTTTTTTGTCAGAATTTTATCATCAAGATAGTATGACAATGCAGCCTCCATAAAAGCAAGTGTGGTTTTCCCAACTCTTAAAGCTCTTACCATTGGCTCTTTTTTCAGGATGGAAATATACTCTTTCTTACCTGCAATTATTCCGGCCTGAGGACCTCCCAGCAATTTATCACCACTGAAACTTACAATATCAACCCCGGTTTTAATTGTTTTGCTGACATCAGGCTCATTTTTAAAAACTTCTACCGATGTTTTTCTTAACAAACCGGATCCCATGTCATAAATTACCGGAATTTTCTTTTTCTTTCCCAAAGTGACTAGTTCCTGCAATTTGGTTTCGTGCGTAAATCCCTGGATTATATAATTAGAAGTATGTGCTTTAAAGAGTAAGGCAGTTTTAGCGGTTATCGCATTTTCGTAATCCCGGATCTTTGTTTTATA
>JAOZOC010000054.1 GCA_029933495.1 Bacteroidales bacterium | reverse complement strand
CTTTTCAAGATATTGCTCAAATGATATATTCCCATAGATTGAAGTCTCCCTCTTACCAAGGAGATTAAGGTTCGGGCCGTTTATGATTACTATTTTATTCAAAATACTTTTTTTCGTAAATTTACACAAAATTATACAATAGTAAAACTGTTTTTTACTCTAAAATCTTTTCAAGATATTCTCTGACTTCATCAGGTCCGGGATCAATTGCAATTATTTTCCCCTCCTCATCTATCAGGAAAGTCCCACCACCTGAAAAAGGGATGTCATATTTTTTCCATATGCTGTTTTCATCATTTAAATCAACTAAATTCAACCAGGGGAACTTATACCTTTCGATTGCCTGCTTCATCTTTTCGGTATTCTTTTTTTCTCTTGCTACACCTATAACCGTAAATCCCTTATCTTTATACTCTTCATACACCGGAATCATTGCTTTACTTTTAGCAATGCAAGGTCCACACCAGGATGCCCATAAATCAAGAAATGTTGCTTTATGGTTATCAATGATTGTTGAGATTTTAACCTTATTACCTTTAAGGTCAGGGGCAGTGAAGTCAATGTATTCCCCTCCGACTTTAGCACTTTCCATTCCATCAATCATATCTCTTGCAATTGCTGTGTAAGGGTGATCGGGAAACTTATCTTCGAAAACTGGAAAAGTTTTTACAATAAGCCCTTCCACTGTTTTACTTCTATCATTATTTAAAACATCTTGCATAAGCAAATAATACGTTGCAATTGACGGATTCTCAACAATATAGTTATATTTCCACTCTGCACGCTCATCATTAACAGTTTCAATTTTACCAACAACAATTCGTGCTTTTGGCGACAAATCTTCTTTTGTTTCCTGAATTTTTCCCAGTTTTTTATAAATGACATTTAATGAATCCATATTATCCGTTGCACTGATTTTATCATAAAGAATATTCGCTTTCTCACTCCAGTATTCACCACTATCTAATAAGGCATGAGTTTTTTTATACAACGGATCAAATTTTGGAGAAAAAAGTTTCTTCTCAAGTTTCTCTATCTCATAGTATTCCTGAGTTATCGCTCCTCCATTAATAATATTCTTATCGTACTCATCCTTAGGATACAATGTAAAATCAACTGTCCCCGGTTCTGCAAAAAAAATAATCGTATGCCAGGCTCCTTGTTGTAACTCATCTAAAAATATCAGTTGGTATGCTTCAATGTCCTTAACATCCAACTCATATTTAAAGTGATTATCAACAATAGGAATTCCAATTTCAGCCATCCTGAAACTTTTTGTTGCCTTTAGTAAAAGTAAGGTGTCACTGTCCCTGTCAACTACAGTTCCTCGGATAATACATTTATTGTCATTTTTTATACTGCAGGAAGACAGAAACAGGGCAGATAATGTGACAAACATAAATAATTTAAAAAAAGCTTGGTTTTTCATAGCTGACAAGTTTTTTAGATTTGACTATTATAAATAATACTAAGTTGTATTAATCCACAAGATTTTGAAGCGATCCTAAGTATATTTCTATTCCTGTTCTAAGAATTTCCATTGCAAAAGGATCACCAGATGTAATATCATCAGTTGACAGTATATGCGGCTCAATTCGGGTATCATATTTTGATGCTAACAATAATAGATTAACCTGAATATCAAATTTTTCATCATCATTTAAATTATCAAAAATGAAAGCTATATCAATGTCACTATCAGAATTTTCCGTTTTCCTGGCAAAAGAGCCAAATACAAAAGACTTTAATAATCTCTTCTCAATATTAGAAACAGATAGAACATAGTCGGTTACAATATTATTTGTCCTTTTATCCATAATCTTCATCCGAACTATTTAGCCAGTATGACATAATTCTCTCTTTGTTAAATGTATTATCATTCATTTTACAAAAATAATAAACACTTTTCAAAAGTACAAAAAAACCTGCAAAAACCACTATTATAGATAAACTTTGCAGGTTATTTGTTAAAAGCTATGCTTTAGGAGTACTTGTTGTGCAAGCTTAACACGTAACTTGGAACCCCAAACATGTAACTGGAAATATCAGTTTGTCATCCTGATATTTCCAGCTTATTTATATGCTATAAAATACGTTGTATCTCTCTAATACCTGTAATGCTCAGGCTTATAAGGCCCGTCAACCGGAATACCAAGATAATCAGCCTGTTCCTTTGTGAGTTTTGTAAGCTTCACTCCTATTTGTTCAAGGTGAAGTCGCGCAACTTCCTCATCAAGTTTTTTGGGGAGACGGTAAACACCAATTTCAAAATCTTTCTGCCAAAGCTCAATTTGTGCAAGCGTCTGGTTTGTGAATGAATTACTCATCACGAATGATGGGTGACCCGTAGCACAGCCAAGATTCACCAAACGTCCTTCAGCCAGCAGGAATATCTCATGTCCGTCTGGAAAGATATACTTATCAACCTGGGGTTTGATATTCATTCTCTTTACACCGGGAGCAGCATTAAGAGGCTCAACCTGAATCTCATTATCAAAATGGCCGATATTACATACGATAGCCTGATCCTTCATAGCTTTCATATGCTCAACAGTAATTACATCTTTGTTACCAGTTGTTGTTACAAAAATATTTCCTTCCTTTACAGCATCTTCCATTGTCATTACTTCAAAGCCTTCCATTGCAGCTTGTAAAGCGTTAATAGGGTCGATTTCGGTGATAATAATTCTTGCGCCATAACCTTTCATCGATTTAGCACTACCTTTACCAACATCGCCATAACCTGCAACAATCACAACCTTACCTGCAATCATTACATCTGTAGCTCTTTTTATTCCGTCAGCCAGTGATTCACGGCAACCATACAGATTGTCAAACTTAGATTTTGTAACAGAATCATTAACATTAATAGCAGCCGCTTTTAGTTTGCCAGCTTCCATCATTTGGTACAGACGGTGAACACCGGTTGTTGTCTCCTCTGAAATACCGCGAAGTTTTTCAGTTGATCTCTGCCATTTTGTTTTATCTTCAACAAAGGTTGCCTGCAACTGACGTATTAGTGCTCCCTCTTCTTCAGTTTCAGTGGGGGTATTAAGCAGGTCGGGATTAACTTCAATTTCCGCCCCTTTATGCATCAACAATGTAGCATCACCACCATCGTCAACAATAAGGTCTGGACCGTTACCATCAGGAAAAGTCAAAGCCTGGTTTGTACACCACCAGTATTCATCAAGTGTTTCGCCTTTCCAGGCAAAGACAGGAACTCCGCTTTTAGCTATAGCAGCAGCAGCGTGATCCTGAGTTGAGAATATATTACAACTTGCCCATCTGACATCAGCACCAAGCTCAATAAGTGTTTCAATTAACACAGCTGTCTGGATTGTCATATGAAGTGACCCCATAATACGTGCACCCTTGAGAGGTTTATCAACAGAATACTTGTTCCTAATCGACATCAGGCCGGGCATCTCTTTCTCGGCAATTTCAATTTCTTTCCTGCCCCACTCGGCAAGGTTTATATCGGCTATTTTGTAAGCCAGATTTTTATCTACAACTAAAGTTTCCATAATTTATATATCCAAATAAATAATTTTTATATTAAAAAAGTTTGCAAAAGTACTTACATTTTCGGAGGTAGCAAAGAATTTTTTTTCCTGATAGCCAGAATAAATCAAATATTCAAAGCTTTAAACTATCAGATCTCCAATACCTAATAGTCTATTTCCAACGAAAGCTGATCTTTCAAATTTTTCAGAACAGGATTTTTCTCTACCATCTTATTATATTTATCCTGTGAAGTGTATGGCTTATCTTTTGAAGTAATTTCTGTCACCCTGGTTTCCATTTGAATCTGATAATTATTCAACTTCTCCCTGATAAATCCCAGTATTTCAGCTTTCCTATCCTTAATTAAGTCAGCCTGAACCTTATTATCAACAGTCAAAAGAATTACATTACTATCTATTTCCGGTTTATGCTTTGATAAAGTAGCATAAAAGTTTTTATCTCTTTCAACCGATCCTACATAACTGCTCCAGACATTTTCAAACCTTTCGGCAGTAAACTCATCAGCTGGCTTCTTGCTAAGGTCTTCCGGGGTCTCCTGATTTACCTTTTCTTCAACTGCAGGCTTTGAGATAGAGATCGTACCCGGAATGGTCGCACTTGAAACAGGTTTCTTTTTAGCTACTGGTTTGGAAACAGGCTCATTAACAACATTAGAAGGTTTTGGCTGTGGTGGCTTATATTGTACATCCTGCTTTTTGGCTGCTGGAAGAACAGGCTCGCTTTTCTGCTCCTGCGGTGTTGCAGAGAGTGAACACATCTGCATCAGGGCAAGCTCAACAAGCAGCTTTTTGTTATTGCTAACCTTATAGTTTATGTCGCATTTAGTGTTAAGATCCAATGCTTTAATAAGAAAGTTAACAGAACATATCCTTGCCTGCTTTATATATCTGTTTTTTATCTTCTCTCCAACTTCAAGTAATTTTATTGTAATTTCATCCTTACAGACAAGAAGGTTTCTCAAATGCTCGCCAAAACCGATAATAAAATGTTGTCCGTCGAACCCGTTATCAATGATTTCATTTATTATAAGCAAGGTATCCCTCACATTACCATTGATAACGGAATCAGTTATCCTGAAATAATAATCATAATCAAGAACATTAAGGCTTTCAATTACCTTTTTGTATGTGATATGCTTTCCGCCAAAGCTAACAATCTGATCAAAAATTGAAAGGGCATCTCTAAGAGCGCCATCTGCCTTTTGAGCGATAATATGCAGGGCATCAGATTCGGCAGTTATACCCTCCTGTTCAGCAACATACACCAAATGACTGGCAATATCTTCAACAGTTATCCTTTTAAAATCATAAATCTGACACCGTGAAAGAATTGTGGGAATTATTTTATGTTTCTCTGTTGTAGCAAGAATAAACTTGGCATAGGCAGGCGGTTCTTCAAGTGTTTTCAGGAAAGCATTAAAAGCTGCCTGTGAGAGCATATGAACCTCATCAATGATATAGACTTTATATTTCCCTACCTGCGGGGGTATCCTGACCTGATCAACAAGATTACGGATATCATCAACAGAGTTATTTGATGCTGCATCCAGCTCATGGATATTAAAAGATACCGATCCATTAAACGAGATGCAGGATTCGCATTTGTCACAGGCTTCCCCTTCGGGTGAAATATTTTCACAGTTAATCGTTTTGGCAAAAATACGGGCACAGGTCGTCTTACCAACACCTCGCGGCCCGCAAAACAGAAAAGCCTGAGCAAGATGATTGTTCAATATTGCATTTTTCAGTGTATTGGTTATTGATTGCTGTCCTACCACACTATCAAACGTCTGAGGCCTGTACTTCCTCGCCGAAACAATAAAATTTTCCATCCCTGATTGAAATATTTAATATAAAAAGTCTTCAAAATTACAAATTTTTAGTAATTTAGTGGTGTAAAAATAGCAGTTCTATTGTAAATACTTTTTAACAAATTATTAATTATGGAACATACATTAAAATTAAAACTATCATCTATTGCATTCTCTTTCTTCATCTTAGTAGCGAACAGCCTTTATTCTCAACCCGCAAAGGACTGGACAATTCTTTCAACTTATTCCATTCCAGGAAAAGCCTCAGGGCTGGCATATGACGGCACATTTTTTTATTTCGGCATTTACGGTTCAGAAGGTGATCATATTTACAAATTTGATCCGTTAACCGGAAACAGTGAATTGCTGTTCATAAACTCACAAATCAATGATTCCTACGGAATGACCTGGGACGGAACCGGTCTGTTCATAACAGACCACGTAACAAGCACATCCGTTCCGGCTTATGCAATGCAGTTTGACATGACAGGAACCCTTCTTTCACAATTTGATCTTCCTGACCATTACATGTCGGGTATTGCTTATGACAATGGTGATTTCTGGGTTGCAACCTATTACCCTGACCCGGGAACCATTTATAAAATTGATAATACGGGAACAGTCATGTCGCAATTTACATCTCCAAATGACCAACCCTGGGATTTGTGTCTCGAAGGAGCTGATCTTTGGGTGGTCGATTACAATGCAGATATGCTTTATAAAACCGATCAATCGGGAAATATTATTGAATCTCACGAAAGTGAGAATGTAAAACCTGCTGGTATTGTCTTTGACGGACAATATCTTTGGTATATTGACGGCGGATTAAATATCAACAGTACATTATATAAAGTTGATCTCGGAGGTGCAGGAACACCTCAGATAACAGTTCCGGTTACAAATTATAATTATGGAAATGTTGCTGTCGGCGATTCTGCTGTCTGGAATTGTGTTGTGCAGAATACGGGTACGGCAGACCTTGAAATTACAAATATTGTTGTTCAGAATGCAGTGCCTGTTTTTTACTATATGACTTTCCCGCAAACAATAGCACCGGGAGATTTTATCGAAATTCCCCTGATCTACAAACCAACTGAAACAGGAGCTTTGAACACAACGGTTGTTATTGAATCAAATGATGTAATAAATCCCCAGGTTGATGTATTACTTGAGGGAAATGCGGTCTTTAATGGCCCTCATATTACTGTTTCTTCAACATCTCACGACTATGGAAATGTCAGAATCAATGCAACGACAAGATGGTTCCTGCAAGTTGAGAATAACGGAAATCAGCAACTTGAAATTACTGGAATTGACCTTTATGTACAGAATTTTTATATTGATCCTGATATTTCATTTCCCATATATATAAATGTATTGCAAACTATTGATATCGGATTTTGGTTCAATCCCGGAGAGTCCGGAGTACTTTCGGCAACAGCAACAATATCCCACAATGACGGTACACAAGACCCTATTTCCATATCGCTCTCAGGGACAGGATTTGAGCAGGATTATCCAATGGGAGATGATCTTTGGAATTACACGATAACAGGAGGTTACGACAACAGTATTAAAGCAATTACACACATAGCTGATATAAGTGGAGACGGAAAAGCTGATGTCATAGTATGCTCTGAAGATAATTTTGTGAGATGTTTTAACGGAAATTCAAACGGTATAGCAGATATTTTGTGGGAAAATGAAGCGGGAACTGTCTATTCTCAAAACGGGATTAACACAATTGAAGATATAAACAACGACGGCTATGACGATGTAATAGTTGGCCTGGCCTGGGGAGTAAGGGCAGTAAAAGTTCTATCAGGAAAAACAGGCAATCAGATTTGGATATACGACACCCACATCTTTGGTGACGGTGGATGGGTTTACAAGGTCTGGACTGGATTCGACTATAATGATGATGGGATTACCGATGTGCTGGCAGCAACAGGCAACGATGGAACCAACTCGGGGCCAAAACGCTTTTTCTGTCTTGACGGTACTAACGGTACTCCATTATGGGATACTTATACTGACGGACCTAATTTTGCAGTCATGGGTGTTGAAGATTTTACCGGCGACGGGAAACCTGATGTTGTCGGTGGTTCATCCAACAACTATGAAACCCAGGGAATTGTTTACGGAATAAACGGCTCAAACGGAAGTATTGAATGGAGTTTCAATGCAAACGGAACTTCGGTCTGGGCTGTTGAACAACTTGATGATTTTACTGGTGATGGTATTAAAGATGTTACTGCAGGCGATTTTGCCGGGAATTTTTATTTACTGAACGCAACAAACGGTTCAGCACAATATTCCGGCTCGGTTGGCAGTAACCTGATTCTAAGATTTGAAAGACTTGATGATGTTAATGGCGACGGTTATGCCGATATTGCCATTGCTCAAAGCGGAACAAGTGCTGTGGTGTTCAGTGGTTACAACGGACAGAATATCTGGCTACAATCCCTGTCCGATAAAGCCTGGAATATAGACCGAATTGCCGACATAACAGGAGACGGAATAAACGATCTGATTGTCGGAACTCTCTATACAACTAACCGTGGCTATTTTTTAAATGGAGTTACAGGCGAAGAATTGCAATCAGTATATTATGGAGAAGCAATTGATGCCATAGCCGCAATCCCTGACATTACAGGAGACGGCTCAATGGAAATGGTTGTCGGTGGCAGAAACGGAAAGCTATCTTGTTTTTCTGGTGGAATAAACAGCTCGATGCTAATGGCTGATTTTGAAGCAGACCCAACAACCGGAAATGCTCCCCTCGAGGTACAGTTTACTGACCTCTCTACAGGCAATATCACCTCCTGGCAATGGGACTTTGAAAATGACGGCACGTTTGACTCCTGGGATCAAAATCCTGTTTGGAATTATGAAAATGGTGGTAACTTCACCGTTAAACTTATTATTGGCAATGGAACAGCTACTGATACGGTAATAAAAGAAGATTACATCTATGTTGATACAGTTACAGGGATAACAAATGTTCAGAATTCTTCAGACATTAATATCTCACCAAATCCGTTCATTAATAAAACAACTATTTCAGTTTCTATTAAAAAAGAATCTAAAATTTCAGTAGAGATATTTAGTTTAACCGGAGAAAGAATAAGAATCATAAACAACGCCAAGAGCTATCAGCCTGGATTACTGCACTTTATATGGGATAAAAAAAATGGCTCAGGGATATTTGTAAAACCCGGGCTATATTTATGTAGAATTGTTATTAATGGGGAAAAGTATCTAAGAAAAATTGCTGTAAAATAATAATTCTCATTTTGGGAAAAATTACATAAATGGCTTCAAGACCTATGTTTACAATAGATACAACGCTATAAGCACCCAATAAACACTAAATATTATAGCGTTTTTTACATAAATTTAGTAACATAAAAAACCAAATGCCGTACTAATGTACTGAATTGTGTTATAGAATCAAAGACAAATGTATAGATACTTAATTATTCTGTTCCTGTTATCATTTCAGTTTGCTTTCGCTCAGCAAATTCAATGGGGAAAATTTGATGCCTCAAATTCAGAGCTCCCAAATGAATCGGTAAAGTGCATTACTGTTGATTCTGCAGGCGGTTTATGGGTTGGAACATATATGGGCGGAATTGCTTCTTTTCAAAATGGAAACTGGACTATTTATAATACCGAAAATTCAGATTTACCTCACAACTATATCAATGCGCTTGCAATTGACAAAAACAATGTAAAATGGATAGGCACTGATGGTGGCGGATTAGTGAAATTTGATGGAACAGATTGGACTATTTACAAGACATCAAACTCGGGATTACCCTCAAATGTTGTCATGTCTATTTATTGCGATAATAATAACAATGTATGGGTTGGAACATACTTTGGTGGTCTTGCAAAATTCAACGGTGAAAGCTGGGATGTTTATAATGAAGATAACTCGGGTCTGTTGTCAAACAAAATTGTTGCAATAGCTGAAGATACAAATGGTGTAAAATGGATCGGATCGCAGGGTGGTGGATTAGCTTCATTTGATGGTAAAAACTGGAAAATATTCACAGAGAGTAATTCGAAATTACCAAATGATTACATCTATTCAATAGCAATCGGAGAAGATAACTCGAAATGGATTGGAACCGGTGGCAGTGGTATTGGTATATTTAACGATGTGTTCTGGATCACTCTCAGTAGCGAAAATTCAGGATTGACTGATGATAATATCAGACCGATCGTAATTGACAGCGACAATAAGAAATGGATCGGGACATACATCGGTGGTTTAAACATATTTGATGATGCAGAATGGAAAGTATTTGATTTTCAAAACTCACCAATCCCGGATGATGAAATAACCTGTATGGCACTGAGTAACCACACAGTCTACATCGGAACAGAAAGGTCAGGAATTATTACGGCAGAAGACACTACATATAAATCACTGGCAGTTGTGCCTGCAGTTGCGGTTATTGAAACAGAAGTGATGAACGAAAATCAGGATACTCTGGCTCCTGCTATGCCACAAGATGACTATTCAAATGCACTCAATAGAATTGTACTCACCTTTGATGCTGCTGATGTTCATTTTAATCCGGAACGATTAAAACAATATGTAAAATCGTTTAAGATATTGCTGAATAAAAGAGAGCGTGTTGATGAAACATATAATGTCACAATGCTTATCTATTCAGGGAATGCTGATGTAAAACCCAAATCAATTGTTCTTACAGAAGCACAATTAAAATCTCTGCATTGTACTAATGTTGCTTATCTTGAAGGTGAGCATAATTTCACATCTGGAATTACAAAAGCCTTCAATATGGTTAAAGATGGATATGATCCCAATGGGAATAACCATGTGATGGCAGCTACATATAAGTTTATTCGTGACAGCGACAAAGCCAAGGTAGTAATAAAAGATAATCTGGACAACAATTACATTGTCTTCTCTTTAATAGCCTACAACACCAATAGCTGGAAAATGGAATATAAGGTCAAAGATATGGTTCCCAAAGGAAATGGCCATTATTATGTCATCAATCCTATTTCGTGGAAAGATAACTGGTCCGTAACAGGTCAGATTGGGATGTCAATATTCCGTGGAGACATTGACGTTTCCAATAATATAACTTTCCCAGGAGTTTATGGAATTGCAATAAATAAACAAGTACTATCAAACGGTATTATTAACGGAGGTGTTAAAGCTCAGTTCAACCTTGGAGGACTACAAGGAGAAAGAAGCGGTTATACTTTTAACAATGACTATTTTGAAGGAATGATTAATTTTCAGGCTATTCTTAACAGATGGTTCAACAGTAACTTTAAATTTGAGAAATTCCGCCCATATGCCTTTGCAGGTATAGGATTCATAAGCTACAGAGTTCTTTTTAAGGATTCTAACGGGAATGTTGTCAACGGATTTGGTTATAAAATAGTGGAAGGCGATCCTGACGCAAACGGCACTGATCCTGAAAAAGATTCACCCGAGATAGATATAATGTTTCCACTTGGCGGAGGTGTTAATTACAAGATCAATGAAAAACTAAACATTGAACTTGAAGTATCCTCACGATTTATACAAAGCGACAAACTGGATGGCAGAGTCTCCTGGAAAAATGATAAATATCTCTTTTTCTCACTCGGACTTACATATAAATTCAGACAAAAAGATTTCCTTCACGATATCCTGAATAAGTAATCAAAAAGGGGAAATTCAAACTTTAGTCGTATTTTGGAATTTCAATAATTTGTGATTTTTTAGGTCTGTTCCTGGGGATTGAAAATCCCCGGATATTTACTTTCGGATTGCACCTGCCGGAAAAACACGTTCAGGCGGGAATCCGAAAGAGCTGGGGTACAAATATATATAAATATGAAGTATAATATTCATATTTTCAACTAATTGCGGCATTCAGCATGAGCGTGTGTATACTTATAGTGCTTTATGCCATTTCAAAATTATCATCAGTCATTTCAATACTAAATCTAATATTAGTTTTCAATGCACGAAATG
>JAOZOC010000532.1 GCA_029933495.1 Bacteroidales bacterium | reverse complement strand
TCGCTATTATCTATTTCAATGAGTACATTATCAATCCTAATTCCTGCAAGGGCGGCCATAACATGTTCAATAGTGTTGACCGAACTTCCGTTTTTACCTATTGTTGTCCCCCTGTTTGTAGATGTAACAGAATCACAATCTGCATCAATAACCGGCTGACCTTCAATATCAATCCTCTTAAATTTTATTCCATGATTTTCCGGAGCAGGATGAAAAACAAGACTCACCTCCATTCCGGTGTGAAGTCCTTTTCCTGTAACTCTTGCAATGGTTGCTAACGTTTGTTGTTTATTTACCATAATTAGCCGACAAAGATAGTCATATTATAAAAACCACATAGCACTATGAGTAAAAAACTATCAAACAAAAAGTTAAATATGTTGTTAATAACTTTGTCTCTCAGGAAGTTTAATGGTTTAAGGATTAAGGTGAACTGCTGGTTGCCGATTGAAAAAAACACCCTTTTTGGAGGTCAACAGCATAAGGCTTGTATCCAGCCGAAAAGGTTTTGCCTATTGCCGACTGAGGACTGCCGACTGGAGATTGTGAACTGCCAACTGCCAATCACTACTCCTTCACTTTCTTCTCCAATTCGTTAACTCTCTCCCAAAGTCCCGGCAGGTTTCTGTATATTGCGTATGACTTTGTATATTTTACAATGTCGAATGCAGGTGAGCCCTGAACAATATTCCCCTTTCTGAAATTTTTAGAAATGCCTGACTGTGCAGCGATTTTTACCTCATCAGCTATATTTAAATGTCCTATAATACCTACCTGGCCGCCAATCATCATATTCTTACCCAGCTTTGTTGAACCGGATATGCCTGTTTGGGCTGCAATGACTGTATTTTCTCCTATTTCTACATTGTGACCTACCTGGATAAGATTGTCAAGTTTAGCCCCTTTACGGATTATTGTTGAGCCAAGAGTTGCTCTGTCCACGGTTGTGTTTGCTCCAATATCCACATTGTCTTCAAGAATAACGTTTCCAATTTGTGCAATTTTCATATAATTGCTATCTGACTGGGGTGCAAATCCAAAACCATCACTTCCAATAATAGCTCCGGAATGAATCGTGCAATTGTTCCCAATGATAGTGTCAGAATATGTTTTGGCTCCTGCAAAAATGGTTGTATTTTCTCCAATGGTCGTATTATCTCCAATAACAGCCTGAGGATATATCTTTGAATTACTTCCTATTGTTACGTTGTCGCCTATTATGGCAAATTCGCCAACATAAACATTCTTTCCAAGTACTGCGGATTCCGAAATATGTGCTTTTTCAGAAATGCCTGTTTTATTAAGTTTAATCTGGTTATAAGCTTCAAGCAATTTTGCAAATGCCTGGTAAGCATCTTCTACACGTATAAGCGTTGCCGATATCTCTTTTTCAGGAACGAAATCATTGTTGACTATTACAACAGATGCTTCAGTAGAATATACATACCCTGTGTATTTTGGATTTGCCAGAAAACTTACCGTTCCCTTTTTACCTTCTTCTATTTTTGAAAGGTTATTAATTTTAACGTCAGGATTTCCGTCAACCGTGCCATTAAGTATTTCGGCTATCTGCTTTGCTGTAAATTCCATTGATAGAACTTTATGAGTTAATGTGATGTTGCAAAAGTAGATAAAATTGTTGGAGTTTGGTTTGCAATAAGCAACACGCATATTTTCAGACATCCTTTGGATAACAGATAAAGTGCTTGGTAACTGCTTCTGACAACACCGAAATATTTAACTGGTCTGAAGCTTCCACAATATCCATCACCCTGCCTGATTTGTATAGAATGTTGATTTTGTCTGCTTTAATATTGTATGCATAATTGGAAGTAGTGTTACTGTAAAGGAAGTATTCCATATCTTTTTCTGAAATATGATATTTTTCTGAAATTTTGCTTTTGATTTCCTCAATATAGAAATATTCAAAGGGTTCAGACTGAATCTCACATCTGAACAGTTTCCTGTTGACAATTCTTTTACTCAGTTCCGACAGGATGAAATCATCGTGTCCTGTCCAGACTTTTAACGACGCAAATATGTCAAAATCATCAATTTTTGTATATTTTTCAAGTATATCAGGGTTTGACTCCATATCTTTTTTGTCAATTGCATTCTCAAGGAAAAAACGTAGTGGGGGAGTGGCAAACAATTTTTCACCGTTACGAGCCAGGTATTCTGCCCGCTTCAACAGTTTGATAAGCATATTTTCGGCTGCAAGAACAGTTTTGTGAAGATAGACCTGCCAGTACATAAGCCGACGGGCAACTATGAACTTTTCGATGGAATATATTCCCTTGGCCTCTGCTACGATATGGTCGTCGGCAACATTCAGCATTTTAATAATTCGTTCAGTACCGATAACCCCTTCTGATACTCCGGTGAAAAAACTGTCGCGCGTCAGGTAATCAAGTCTGTCAATATCAAGCTGACTGGCAACAAGCTGCGAGAGAAACTGCTTTTTGTAACTGTGCCTGAAAATATCAATCCCCAAAGATAGCTGACCATCGAAAAAATCATTAAGCCGGTTCATAATGATCAATGAGATATCCTCGTGCATAATGCCCGTAACAATAGACTTTTCGAGTGCGTGCGAAAATGGAGCGTGTCCCACATCGTGAAGCAAAATGGCAATTAATGCACCTTGTCGCTCTTCGGACATCAGATTAACACCTTTGGTAGTTAAAACAGAGAGCGCTTCACTCATAAGGTGCATTGCTCCGAGCGAATGGTGGAAACGCGTGTGTAGTGCGCCGGGATATACCAGATGTGTAAGCCCAAGTTGCTTTATTCTACGAAGCCTCTGAAAATAGGGATGTTCGATTATGTCAAGGATAAGTTCATCAGGTATGTTGATGAATCCGTAAACCGGGTCATTAAAAATTTTTCGTTTATTTGTTTTTTGAGTATTCAAAGGCATTATTTTTCACAAAAATAGTATTCCTGACGGAATTGAA
>JAOZOC010000531.1 GCA_029933495.1 Bacteroidales bacterium | reverse complement strand
TTTTCGATGTATTGATAGAGAATCTCATCCAGAATATCATAATCGGGCAATGAATCCGAATCTTTCTGGTCGGGTCTTAACTCTGCTGAAGGTGGTTTTGTAATTGTATTCCAGGGAATTATCTCATTATTCCTGTTAATATATCTGGCCAGATCAAAAACCTCCGTTTTATACACATCTCCAATCACTGAAAGGCCTCCGTTCATATCACCGTAAAGTGTGCCGTATCCGACGGCTGCCTCACTTTTGTTAGAGGTGTTTAAAAGAATATATCCGAATTTATTCGAAAGAGCCATTAATATCACACCCCTGGTTCGGGCCTGAATATTTTCTTCTGCAATATTGAATGGCAGCCCTTCAAAAAACGGCCCCAGAATCCCGTTAAAACTTTTAAAAGCATCCTCAATAGGGATTATATCATAAGGTGAGCCCAGATTATTGGCAAGGTCTTCTGCATCCTTAACGGAATGATCAGATGAAAACCGCGAGGGCAGCAGTATTGACCTCACGTTCTCCTTTCCCAAAGCTTCAACAGCCAGCACTAACGTCACAGCGGAGTCAATACCTCCAGACAGTCCGAGAATAGCTTTTGCAAATCCCAGCTTCTCAAAATAATTCCTCACACCCATAACAAGCCCGTCGTGGATAAGTGAAATCTTTGAGGATTTCTGCCCTTTTTCAACGAAAGTCTTTCTTTCAACCTCCTCAATATCCACAACCATTAAATCCTCCTCAAAATATTTCATTTCATCTGTAATCAGGCCTTTGGAATTAATTGCGAGTGAGCCACCGTCGAAAAGAAGCTCGGTCTGTGCTCCCACATGATTGACATATATCAGCGGAAGTTTATATTTTTCGACATTTTGCAACAGCACGCTCCTCCTCTTTTCTGCCTGATCATAATCAAACGGTGAAGCTGCAATATTTATCATTAAGTCTGGTTTGAGTTTGAACAGCTCATCCATCGGGTTTATACGATAAAGCAGGTCGTCGCCAACATTCCATAAATCCTCACAGATAGTAATTGCAAGTTTTTTACCTTTAAATTCAACAGTCTGAAACCCGGCATTAGGTTCAAAATATCTGTATTCGTCAAAAATATCATAGTTAGGAAGCAGTGTTTTGGAAATCTTTGATTTCACTTTTCCATCCTCAAGAAAAAAGGCAGTATTAAAAAGGTCTTTCCCCTTTTTTTCGGGATTTCGTGTCGGAGAACCAACGATTGCAGCAATTCCGGTGCATTCGGCAGCAATCTTTTCTATTGTGGCATCGCACCTGTTTATAAAGTCATCAAATTCAAGAAAGTCGCGCGGAGGATACCCTGAAACAGCCAGCTCAGAGAAAACAACCAAATCAGCTTTTTCTGACTTTGCCTTTTGAATAGCCTCCGATATCTTTTTGAAATTATTTTCAAAATTTCCGATATGATAGTTTATTTGTGCCAGTGCTATTTTCACTCTTCTTATACGTTAAGGTTTTAAAATAATATGCCCAAATTAAGTTCAAAATAATACATAAATGCTTTATGTTTAATATCGGGATAAACCTTATTATCACCTTTGAGGATGTTTGTCAAACCATTATTGAAATTAATTTCAAGGAATAATGATGTTGAATTATCTAAGAAATATTCCACTCCGGCTCCCACGATCATAGAAGCTTTGGCAAACTTTATATTGTCGCTTATATCTTTTATCTCCCATTCTGTTGTTTCATCGCCATAAGCAAAAGTATCTTTCGCCTTGGCTTTCAGATTGAAAGAAACTGCAAAGCCTATATCTCCAAAATAAGCAAAGTTTCCGTGTCTGTTGGTTCTCATTTTTATTGTCGCAGGTATTTGAAGATTTCTCAGGTTGAATTTTCGGGTCAGTATTCCAGCAGTAGGAATTGTATCGGAGCCAAGTATTGTTTCATAGGGAAAAGTAAGCTTTCCGTTCAGATAATTAATATTGAATCCTGTTTTCACAAAATAGTTTTCGGTCAATGTCACGTCCGAAACAAAACCCCATGAAAAGCCCACAGAAGCCCCATCCGACTCGTAATTCTCAGCATCGGCAGACAACCAGGCCAGATTAGGAGCAACACGGAAGCCGAACCTGAAAGGTTTTACCTGAGAGAAAATAAAATTGCTCAAAAGAAGAAAAACTACTAAAACCGGTATCCCTTTTTTCATTATTCGTAAAATAAATTCTCAACAAAAATAGTTAATAAGTGACATGAAAAAATCATTATCATTAAAAATATTGATTTATTTTTATCTTTGTTGATTATTTTAACTTAAATCTTCATCAATATGAAAAAGATCACATTATTAGTAATCATTACTTTTCTTGGTTCAATGACCTTTGCCCAATTACACTTTGGGATTAAGGGAGGAGTGACAATGAGTAAACTTACTGTCGACATCAGTGATGTAGTTGAAGCAGCTAAAACAGGTTATCAACTTGGTGCTTTTGTAAGAATCGGTGATAAATTCCACTTGCAACCTGAAGTATATTTTACTGCAAAACCGGGTCAAATTGAGTTTACTACTCCAAGTTTAGATAATCCGAATGAAAAATTTAATGTTACGGAAGAGATTACTTTTAAAAGTTTCGATATTCCGGTATTGGTTGGTTTCAGATTACTGAAAATCCCCGGAGGAAATATCAGGCTTCAGGCAGGCCCGGTTGCTTCAATTGTAACAAATACTTCAATAACTGTCACAGGACAGGATGGTATTGATTTGCCGGATGATATAGAATATCCTGGCTCTTTTAGTGATTTTAACTGGTCGGCACAGTTTGGTGCCGGTGTTGATGTTCTTTTCCTGACTATTGACCTGCGGTACGAGCTCGGGCTTAGTAATCTCTACGACAAGCCTGAAAATGGTGCAGAGGATGGAACATTTAAAAACAATGTCTTTTTCTTAAGTGTTGGCTGGAAAATATTCTAAATGGCAAGAAAAACTGTTGCACTAATTC
>JAOZOC010000530.1 GCA_029933495.1 Bacteroidales bacterium | reverse complement strand
TACTTACTGCTTCTGCTGTTGCTGCAATGACTTCTTACTTCTTCCTTGGACAAAATGTACTCTACCCTGTTGAAGTTATAGAAGCATTTCAACTTGGAGATGTTTTGTACTATATTATTCTTGGAGTAACTACAGGACTTATTTCCGTTTACTTCATCAGAACCATTGATTTTGCAGGGAAGTTTTTCGAAAAAATAAAAGGCTGGGTTTTAAGACTGCTAATCGGAGGGTCAGCACTGGGTCTTCTTGTGTTCCTTTTTCCCGCATTATATGGTGAAGGTTATTCATCTATAAATTCAAGTCTTGGCGGTGACTTTGACTACATTTTTGATAAAAGTCTCTTTTTTGACTTTAAAGGGAACTTTTCTTTCACAATCATGCTTTTAATGGCAATTATTGTACTAAAAGTTGTAGCTTCTGCCGCAACATTTGGTAGCGGTGGTATTGGAGGCATATTTGCTCCCACACTGTTTACCGGAACCCATATCGGACTTCTTTTTGCCCTGAGTATTAATCATTTCGGTATTGGAGATATTTCGGTGAGCAACTTTGCTCTCGTGGGAATGGCCGGGATGATTTCGGGAGTAATACGTGGTCCGCTTACAGCTATTTTCCTTATTGCTGAAATCACAGGAGGATATGCACTAATAATGCCGCTTATGATTGTATCTACTATCTCGTTTGCTACATCAAGGATTTTTGAACCCGACTCGGTTTACACAAAACAGCTTTCTAAAAAAATTGATATAATAACACACCATAAGGACAAAGCTGTTCTCTCGCTGATGAAAATAGATTCTCTAATTGAAACCAACTTCAGTACTATACATCCTGATGCAACCCTCAGAAAGCTGGTTGATGTTATTGAAAACTCAACGCGGAATATCTTTCCGGTTGTGGATAATGATAATAATTTTGTTGGACTGATTTTTCTGGACCGGGTAAGACACATTATGTTCAAACCGGAAGTGTACGACGAAGTCCTTGTTCGTAACCTGATGTTTGTTCCTACAACTATAGTGAATTATACAGATCGCATGGAAGAGGTAGCCCATAAATTTCAACATTCGGGGAAATACAATTTAGTTGTGCTTAATGACGGAAAATATATGGGATTTGTATCGCGTGCCAATGTCTTTTCAAAATACCGGGAGATGCTGAAGGAGTTCTCAGAGCATTGATAATTGGTACTCAGATTGTTATGATCTTTATGATTTGTGCTGTTTGTGGGTTGTATGGGCACTTAATCCATAAAGCTAACCTACACATTGTTTGTTTTGAAGATTATTTGAATTAGTTTTGTGATATTGTTAAACGTTTGGATTTGTTCTAATCTTTCGTGTTGGTGTAACTTTTAACTCTTACAATATTATTTGATGAAATATCGGCTTTTTTATGTTCGGGAAAAAATGGAATCTTTGGAATTATGAGCCAACCCAGTACATTAAAAATTTAAGGACGCAAAGCAAGTTGCTTACGTCCTTTTATGTTTATCTACTTTAGACTAATAATGCTGTCTAATTAACTTTAACTATTTGTTTAGTAATGCGTTCGCCGTTTTCTCCTGTAACAGAAACAATATAAACTCCTGCATCAAGGTTTCCGGTATTTAATTTCAACTCATTATTTGAAATATTATCTGCATTTATTGTTTTCACTAGCATTCCTGCCGAATTGTACAGCACAACCTCCGAAATATCAATATCGCTCTTTACATAAATTCTATCGTTAAACGGAACCGGGAAAACCGATACCGAGTTCTCAAAACTTTCGTCTTCCAGGCCCGTTCCCAAATTTTCAGTTACCGCTTGACTTGAAAGATAAACAACATCACCTGATGTTGAACCGTTTCCGTTGGTCGCATTAAAGGCAGCATAAAAAGATACGTCACCTGTGCCTGCTTCAGGGGCAGTCCAGTCGAAACTCCATGACTTCATATCTCCTGAAGGAGCTGTCCCGCCACTCTTATGTGTTACCGAGTGATTTCCGTTCGTCAGTTTTGTTTCGTCTGCATTTGTGACAATTAAAGTACCTGTTTTAGCATTTTCGCTATCCTCAGCAGTTGCCTCAAACCCAAACTTGCTAACACCTGAATGTGTTCCTGTAACGGTTATCGTGTAAGTGTCTCCGGGAACATATCCTCCAGCCGGAATAGTAGATTCAATCCACCCCTCAACCGTACTTGGCGTTCCGGAATGGCAACTTGTACAATTTTCACCACCATCACCCGGTGAGCCTGTTTTAGCTCCGGGAGAACCTCCCGAGTACTCAAGTTCAGATGTCAGTAAAACCAGCATTCCAATTGCTGCTGCAAAAAATAGTAATGATCTTCTCATAGTTAAAAATTTAGATTTGTTATTAATTTGTAATTGAGTTTAGTCTGACTGAATTTCATTCAGCCACCTCTTAATAACATCTAAACATTTAAATATGTAAAATGTTCAATATATAAAAAATGTAGAAATAATACAATGAGGCTTTAAGAAATGACCTATCTTTTTGAATAATCAATCTGTTTCAGCAGCTTGCCATCTTTATCCCAGAATTTCCAGATACCGATACGGTTACCGTCTTTCAGGTTTCCCTCATAATATTTTTGGCCATTTTCGTGCCAGGTGGTTTTTAGTCCGTTTTCGATACCATCTTTATAAACTCCCTGACTCCATTTATTGCCGTTGGGATACCAGTAAGTCCAAAGCCCTGTACGTTCACCGTTTTTATACTTGCCTTCCTGCCTTTTGGTGCTGTCTTCATAAAATAACACCTCTTTCAAAAGCACTTTTTTTGAATCATTTGAAAAGAATTTAACTGTTTTCGGACTGCCATTCGGCCAGGTCTCCTCAACAACCTTCAACGGCTCTGAAGTACATGAGGCAAGCCAGACAAAAAACAGAGGCAGCAAATATTTTAGATTTTTCATTTCACACAAAATTTTGATAAATTATCTTTCAAAAAGTAATCTCCTCCCCTT
>JAOZOC010000529.1 GCA_029933495.1 Bacteroidales bacterium | reverse complement strand
ACGAATTTTTGCATTTCTGTTATAAACAAATCAATGTTGAAAAATTCCTATCTATCAGATAATGAACAAACCAACCTGGATATTAGCAACTTGTCAACAATTGTTTAATAATTTTTCAAATAGTATAAAAAGTGGAAAGTTGTACTAAAATCAACAAGCATAAGCTAACTTGTTTGTTTTAATGACTAATAAAATATTTTGATAAACAGAATTGGTTAAAGTATAAACATTTTTTTAGTCTAAAAACCCCCCATAACTTTAATTACAGGAGCCAATTTAACCATTACGAGAAAAGTAAACCAAGGAACTATCACCACCTTAGTTTACTTTTTAGTTAAGGAGGTTTCTTTTTCCGAAAGATTATCGGAATGTAAAGTGTAGCAAGGAAGTCTTCATCTGTGAAATTATATTCGGCATTAATGGTAGAACCTGATATACGCATTAATAATATGTTTGCTGAGAATGTGGGGAGGATTGTTATTGCTGATTTAAGACTTATAAATAACTGAATCTTTTATGAGCTGTCGGGCTTTCAGCCCTTCCATACTACCTTGCTTTATTCATAGGACATTGTTTTACGGGTGTATGACAAATTTCTATTAAATTGCTTTTTTTTGTGATTCCCTGATAGCTGTAGGTGGGTTCGCGTTTTTACCTCAAAAATTTTTGGAGTAATGACGGGAAAGAGAGGTCAGCTACAAAGGTACTAAGTTGACCCAAATAATTCGTAAATGAGATTAAAATCTGTTATAACCCCTGAATAAATTTGCCACTCACCCTTTTTGTTTCAGTTTTTTTTCTTTATGTTACTTTGTTTTGATACAAAGTAACCAAAAATCAAGAAAATTCAAAGCTATCAGCCCACAAGCTTACCCACGCCCGCTGAATTTTCGGGCTGACGCACAGATAAATGCTTCACATTTATAACAGAAGTAATAGCAAGCTATTGCCAGAGGGTATTATCTTTTTTTGCCGTTATTTTTCCACCACAGCAATTAGGGATGGTAATTAGTAAGAAACCCTTGAATGAATAACGTTTCAGAAACAGAATAAAAGAAAGGGTTGAACACCCTTGTTCAACCCTTTAAATCATTTAAGAGTAAAATATCTTTATAATGTTGCCGCTTTGGCATTCATATCAAGAATTGTATAAACCTCTTTCAGCGCCTTTTTGCAGGTTTCATCTGATGAGTTTAAACTATGTGCTTTTTCAAGATAAGGTATCGACTTCTTAAACTCACTTTTAACTTTTACCATCTCCGATTTGTATTTTTCAGGATTTGAAGTTGCATACTGAGCTGCGGCTGATTGCTCCTTGGCTGCTGTATTGTATATTCCAATTCCTGTTTTTAGGTTATAGTTAAAAAGCATCTTATCAAATTTGCTCTTATACTTAGGGCATTTTGAAATTCCCAGGTTGCAAATTTCCTCCATTTCTTCGTACTTCTTCTGCTTTTTAAGGATATTTGATTTGTAAAGATAAGCGTTACAGGTTTTGTATTTCAGATCAATAGCTTTGTCAAAATAGCTAACAGACTTATCATACTCTTTTACTTTGTAAGCACAGATACCAGCATTGTAATACAATGTTGTGTCTGTTTTACCTTCTTTCTCATAAAGGTTAATTGCTGTTTCAAAGGCTGTTAATCCCTTTTGATAATCTTTGGCCTTGTAAGCATCGGCTCCTTCAATTTTGTACTCTTTTGCAGTCTTATCCTGTGCGTTTACCAACGCAACTCCAAAAATCAAAACAACTGCTAAAACTAACTTTCTCATTTTCATACTGATTTATTTTATTAATTAATAATTTTCAAAAAAATCTCGGCAAAAGTATAAAAAAGATTTAAACAATCATCATACCACAATTTTAATTTTGAATTATAATAAAAGAATTACTTTTGTGTACAACGAATTTTCATTTATACTAATTATTTTTTTATGACATTCAGGTTAATTATTGTCGTTTTTGTTATACTTCATAGCATGTCCATGTCAGTTAGAAGTCAGGTGGTGAAGGATAGTAAATCATTCTCGGCAATGAGACTGACAAAAGAGGATTCGACGGCACTTGCAAAACTTCCGGTATTGATTATGAATGATAATCTGAAAAAAATATCTCTGCCATTTTCGCATGACAATTCCGGACAACCATATTTTCGCGATCTTTTTGAACAGGTTTCTAATGAATGTGGTCAATATTCCGGAATTGCCTTTAATTTTACCTATGAGTTGAATTACCAGAGAGG
This sequence comes from Bacteroidales bacterium, assembly GCA_029933495.1. Lineage (GTDB taxonomy): Bacteria > Bacteroidota > Bacteroidia > Bacteroidales > JAADJA01 > JAADJA01. The sequence goes on along the minus strand of JAOZOC010000529.1, from coordinate 738 downwards.
TATTTCAGCTAAAGTGCCGGAGAATCAATACCCTACACATTTTACATACAATTTTAACAATGGTGGTTACGGCTGGCATGGTGTGAGTTATTTCCATAGTTTCGAAATTGTAAGAACAAACGGCCATCCCAATATGGTTGAATATGGTGGCTCAGATGCATCAGGTGGACAAAGTAGGTGGTTATCAGGTTATTATCAGTACTACAGTGGGATGTTTAATCGAATTGACAGCATTTATCAGATACAATGCAACACGCCGGAAGGGCTTGAAATATTGAAGCATTGGCTCTTCGATCATCTTGCCGGAGAAGATGTTGGAGGTATTGCCTGCTTCTATTCTGCTTCACCCTGGAATACAACTACTCTGCCGGCTGGAACTCCTGGAGCAGGAAAACATGTGATTAAGAAATTTCTGGGTGCGGCAGGCCACTCTTCTACAATCACAGGATGGAATGACTCAATAAGATATGATTATAATAGTGACGGACTTTATACAAATGATATTGACATCAATAATGATGGGATTGTCAATATGAAGGACTGGGAAATAGGAGGATTGCTTTTTACTGACAGTTATATTGGTGGTGTAAACTGGGCAGATAGTGGGTTTTGCTATATGATGTATAAAACACTTGCCGATAATGTCGGAGAGGGAGGAATATGGAATCACGCGGTTCACATAGTTAAGGTGAAAAAAGAATATGAACCTCTGTTAACAATGAAAATAAAGCTTAAACA
>JAOZOC010000053.1 GCA_029933495.1 Bacteroidales bacterium | reverse complement strand
CCCAGTTTTCGTTATATAATCTACCTCTGTCAGACTGCTGAAATTTATCAATAGTACTTTGGTCTGCTCCTATATCTTTTGCATAGGTACTATCATAAGCAGCAACATTTTGCTTATATAGATTTTGTCCGTGTCGTTGGGGTGCACCCACAGCATAAATTTCCAAACGGTGGTTCTTGCTGATATTGTAACTTGCGCCAAGGTAATATGCCCAGGCATCAGTCCAGGTTTTGTCAATTACACCTTGCCCGACTTTGCGAACAGCACTAACGCTCACAGCAAATTTTTCATTAATCAACCCAGTATGTCCTGAAAGCGTAGCTTTCATAAAATTTCCTGAACCGTACTCAAATCTTGCAGAGCCCCCGCCTTTCATATCTGCAGGGCTAGTTAATATGTTCATTGTCCCTCCAATAGAAGGGGTTGCAAGATTAACAGCACTTAAACCTCTCTGCATTTGAATAGAAGAAGTTGCATCTGCAATTCCATCCCAGTTTGACCAATAAACCCAACCATTTTCCATATCATTAACAGGAACACCGTTAATCATAATAGCCACATTTCTTTGGTTAAAACCACGAACATTGATACGTGCATCTCCTGCACCTCCACCTTGTGTAGTAGCATACACAGAAGGTGTCGCATTCATAACCAATGGGAGATCCCGAGAACCCAATCTGAATTCCAATTCTTTCTTTGTTACATTGGATAATGCAACAGGAGTTTCACGATCTTTCGCATAGTCAGCAATAACACTCACACCTCCAAGGCCTATTGCGCTAGCGCTTAAAGAGATAGAACCAAGTTTTGTGAATTTGCCATCTTCAATTTTTATATCAATTTTCTCTGTCTCATAACCGACATAACTGATATCTAGAACATAACTTCCTGCAGGAGCTTCCAAGGTGAAGTTCCCGTCAGTATCAGTGACTGTTCCATAAGTAGTCCCTTCGAGTGTGATATTTGCCCCGATAAGAGTTTCCCTTGTGTCACTATCTTTAATGACACCTTTGATCCCGCTTTGTGCGAATATAGTACCTGCGAACAGCACGAAAGCAGTAATCAGCAATGAATTAAGTAAAATTTTCTTCATAAAATGTAAATTTAAGTTAGGATTATTTTTTACCTTGCAAGTATAAATAAAAAATCATTTTCCATTAACAAAAATTAATAAACATTTTTCATCTTTTTAACACTTAATTGCATTATTGCCTGATTATCTGAATGTAAGTCTTAATAGACTTGTTAATATAATTATTAACTTAATAGTTTCTTAACATTATTTCCTGTTAATATACTCAATTGCATTTAGAGCAGCTATTGTCCCGTCAGCAACCGCAGTTGTAATTTGTCTGTATCTTTTTGCCAGAGCATCTCCTGCTGCAAAAACCCCTTCTACACTTGTTTGGTAGTTGCTGTTTACAACCACTTCATTCCAGTCGTTGAGCTTGATTTCTTTGTCCTTCAGGAAATCATTATTGGCTTCGTAACCGACAAAAATGAATGCTCCGTCAATTGACATCTCAGTGATTTTGCTGGTTTTCAGATTTTTAATTCTGACCTTTTCCAAACTGGTATTTCCTGTGAACTCCTGAACATGTGATTCCATTATGAAGCTGATCTTTGGATTTTTCTTTGCTTCCAGAACTGCATGCTCGAAAGCCTGAAAATGATCAAACTCGTGAATAATAGTAACTTTGCTGGCATACTTTGTTAAAGCGACAGCTTCCTCAAGGGCACTGTTTCCTCCTCCAATAACAACAATCTCCTTATCCTGAAAGAAATCTCCATCACAGGTTGCACAGTATGAAATTCCTCTGCCTTTAAACTTCTTTTCTCCAGGGACATTAAGCATTCGTGATCTTCCACCGGTTGCCCAGATAATTGCTTTTGCTGTATATTTATCCTTTTCATTAATTGTAACCGACTTTATTTTGCCATCAAATTCAACATCCGTTAACCTGACATTTGACAAAATGTCACAGCCAAAACTTTTTGCCTGGTTCTTCATTGTTTTAGCCAGTTGATATCCTGTAGTGCTTTCGACCCCCGGGTAGTTGGCAATTTCAAAAGTCAATATCATCTGGCCACCGATTGTCCCGGTATCAATAATAAGGGTTTTTATCTTGGCCCTTGAGGAGTAGATTCCTGCCGTCAGTCCGGCAGGTCCGGCCCCGATTACAATTACATCATACTGATTGCTTTCCATAGCTTATTCTTAAAATTCTCTTTCAAGAATCTCTTTTATTTGTTCATAATTTTGAATGCTTGTGGTAGCTGTAACAACTTTCCCGTTTTTATAATAAACGGTAAACGGAAGTCCCATAAAACCCCTGCACTCAGGAAGATTACGAATAACATGTGCATCTGGAATGTCAAACTCCATATCATAGAATTTAACATTTGTATATTCTTTTTCCAGATCTTCCATTGCATCGTAAACCGGAACACACATAGGCCCCATACGACCACAGCATATAATCACATTTTCATTATTTTGAAGAATCTCACTGTATTGAGCTTCAGACTCAACATGCTTTAAATTTGTTTGTAACATCTTTTATTTATTTTGTTAATGAATTAAATTTATGCGGCTCTCTCAGAAACTATGCCAAATAGTGATACTCATGCGATTTGATTTAGCTGATTTTCGAATTAGTATCTGTTTTTCAATAAATTATAGCATGATGTAAGTTTTATCCTTTTCACTTTAGAAGTAAATTACTGTCATCTCTTTTTTGTTCAGATTAGGAGACTGACAGAATTTCTTTAAATCAAATGATTCTTTTGATTAGTCTGAGTTTATGGGTATAGATTTTTGTATCATTATTATATATTCCCTGATGGTCGATGGTGTCAATTCTTACCTTGCCGGATGCATGGATTATCTTTTGTCTGTCCATAACTATTCCAACGTGAACAATTTTTCCTTCATCATTATCAAAAAAAGCAAGGTCGCCTGGCTCTGATTCACTGATGAAACTGACCAGCTCACCCTGAGTCGCCTGTTGTGAGGCATCCCTGAGTAATTTCACCCCGCTAATCTTAAATACCTGCTGCGTGAAACCCGAGCAATCAACACCGAAAGGAGTTTTCCCTCCCCAAAGATATGGTGCATTTAAAAAGGATCTGGCATTTTCAAGTATAACTGAATAATTAATAGTATAATCGTGCTGAGTCAATTGACCCATAAACTGATATTTTTTATTACCAACAAAGAAATGATTTTCGTTAATATTCCTGATTGAACTTCCTATGAGAACAGGAAAAAGATCACCGGTTGAGATATTTTTGACGACATCAACAATGTCCATTGTATGTTGTACAAGGCTTATATTAAGATTTGTAAACTCCTCCCCATCAACAGGCAATATCATTTTTTTGTCTATCCATCCTTCATAATTATCATATACAATTCTAATATGATACCAATCGTCATTTCCCGAATTAATAACTACAAGTTCACCAAAAAGAAGTTGTGTAACCATTTCAACTTTTTCCGAAGGCTCAGCCCTGACAGGCACGACGCTTAAACAGCAAATTCCAAATTCTGTCATTAATAGTGAATGAAATAAAAGTGCAAAGATATAATGTTTTTCTCAAGAAGTCTTTGAAATCTGCTAAGTAAAATTTTGTCTATACAAGATTGCTTTTGAGTTAGTTTTGAAAATAATATCATAAAAAATATTTTTTTTTGTTAGCGTTTAAATAATTATATATATTTGCGGTGTGTCAATTAAATGAAATATTTGAAATAGAATTAGTATGGAAGAGCAAGAAAACAAAGACAAAGATCAGAATACCGATCATTCGTATGATCAGGTAAGAGAGGAGATTTTTTCCAAAACCGTAAGAGCCGGGAAAAGAACCTATTTTTTTGATGTAAAAGCTACCAGGTCGAATGAGTATTATTTGACCATTACCGAAAGTAAAAGAAGATTCAACAATGAACAGGGTAAATTCTTTTACGAAAAGCACAAGTTGTTCCTTTATAAAGAGGACTTTGAAAAGTTTTCAAATGGTTTAAGTGATGTGATTGATTTTATCCAGACAGGAAAAGCGCCTGAAGAGCCGATTAAAATAGAGGAGACAGAAACAATTACTCCTGCGCCAGCTCCTGACCCGCATACAGATATTGACTTTGAAGATCTGGGAAAAGATACAGAGACATCTGATAGCGATTCTTCTGAAGAGACTAAAGAATAGTTTATACATGATTAATATTCAGGCTGTTTGCTTTGGTGAACAGCCTTTTTGTTTTTATAGTAATTGTAATAGATGTTAACAGACTCCCTGTAATTGTTAATATTTTCTTTAATCAGGCTGGGGTTATAAATTGTATTTTTGTCCCATATCAAAAAGATAAGAATATAGATAATAACAAGTGCTATGGGAAAAGTCATTTCAATTGCAAATCAAAAAGGTGGAGTAGGAAAAACCACAACAGCAATAAACCTCGCTGGTGGCTTTGCCATTCTTGAACATAAAACTCTTTTAATTGATGCTGACCCTCAGGCTAATGCTACTTCCGGAGTTGGAATTGAACCAAAAAGTGTTAAGACAAGTATTTATGAATGTATAATTGATAATGTCGATCCTGAAAAAACCATCGTTAACACAAATACCCCTTACCTGGATTTGCTTCCTGCCCACATTGATCTTGTTGGTGCAGAGATAGAAATGATCAATCTTCCCAATAGGGAAAAAATGATGCGAAAAGTTATTAACAAGGTTAAGGATGATTATGACTTCATTGTTATTGATTGTTCCCCTTCATTGGGATTGATAACAGTTAATGCCCTTACAGCTTCCGATTCTGTGATCATTCCTGTGCAGTGCGAATATTTTGCTTTGGAAGGACTTGGGAAATTGTTGAATACAATTAAAATTGTGCAGTCAAGGCTGAATCAGGAGCTTGATATCGAAGGTATTCTGCTTACTATGTTTGATCAGAGACTCAGACTCGGAAAACAGGTTGTTGAGGAGGTAAAGACTCATTTCCAGCAAATGGTTTTCGATACTATTATACATCGAAACACAAAGCTTGGAGAGGCCCCGAGTTTTGGAGAAAATATTATTGAGTTTGACGCTAGCAGCTCCGGCGCTATTAACTATTTGAACCTTGCCAGAGAAATATTGCAGAAAAACGGGATGACCAGGATAAGCGATGAGGAAAAACAAATTGATATTGTAAATGAAAACTAAGAAATCAGCTCTTGGGCGGGGACTCAGTGCTATTCTCGAGAGTCCCGATACTGACATTACATCCAGCGACATATCAGGAAATTATGTTGCAGGTGCTATTGCTAATATTCCCATTGAGAAAATTGAGACTAACCCTTTTCAACCAAGAAATCAGTTTGAAGAAAAGGCTTTGCTGGAGCTTGCCCTGTCGATAAAGGAGCAGGGAATAATTCAACCGGTAACTGTCAGAAAATTAGGCTACGATAAATATCAGCTTATTTCAGGTGAGCGCAGATATCGTGCGGCAAAGATTGCAGGTCATGATAAGGTGCCGGCCTTTATAAGGGTTGCCAATGATCAGCAGATGCTGGAAATGGCACTTATTGAGAATATTCATCGTGAAGACCTCAATTCCCTAGATGTTGCCATTAGCTACCAAAGGCTTCTTGATGAATGTGACCTCACTAAAGAGATGCTCAGTAAAAGGGTGGGGAAGGACCGGACAACAATTGTAAATTATATCAGGTTGCTTAGACTGCCTGCTCCTGTTCAGGTGGCACTTAGGGATAATCTGATTTCAATGGGTCATGCCAGGGCTTTGATAAATGTTGAAAATGAAGATGAACAGTTGTATATCCTGAATGAAGCAGCAAAGCAGCAATTGTCAGTTCGTGAGGTGGAAAAAATGGTTAAAGAAGCGACAGGAAGACCAAAGAGTAAACCAAAAAAACAGAAGCCGGAATTGCCTGATACACTTCGCGAAGTCAAAGATTCGCTTATAAGCAGATTTGAAACAAAGGTTGATATAAAATGGAATAATAAAGGTAGTGGAAGTATCGTTATCCCATTCAAATCGGATGATGACCTGCAAAGGATCATCGATGTCCTTGATAAATGAAAATATGCTTATTAAATTTGTAGCCCCGGTTTTTTCGACAATAGTTAGTTAGGTGCCAGAAATTTAGCTTAAAAGATTTTCGTAAAGTTTATGCGTTGCAGTATCTTTAAAATATCGATAATGAGGATGTCGCATTTTGATGCGATGAGGTTTAAACGATTATGGTGTGCCATAGTCGTTTTGATATTTATGATTTTTATCAATCCTCAATCCCTTTTGTCACAACAGGCTCAGACTTCTGACTCAATAAAGGTTACGGCCAATAAGGTTATTGTAGAAACGGATAGTGTAAAAAAAGAATTTGAACCTTCTCCTCATAAGGCTACATTACTGGCTTTGGTTCCAGGCCTCGGACAGATTTATAATAGGAAGTATTGGAAGTTGCCAATTGTATATGCCGGATTTGGTGTTTTTGCATACTTCGCTGCATTTAATCAGAAATTATATGTTGACTATCGGGATGCATATTACCATAGTTTTGTAAATGACGGCTCTCCTCCTGTGAATGAATATGAAGAAAAATATCCTCAGAGTTTTTTATTGGATTCTAAAAACTATTACAGACGAAACAGGGATTTGAGCTATATACTGATGGGCGTTTGGTATGCTTTGAGCATTGTGGATGCAACAGTAGATGCTCATTTGTCAACCTGGAATGTCAGTGATGACCTTTCAATGAAGATTGAGCCGGCTTTTTATCCCGGACTTTATAATTTTAAACCCGGCGGAGGAGGGGTGAAGCTGACATTGAGGATTAGATAAGTATTAAAAAAATTTAATAAAAGTTTCCTTTTGTGAAACTTTTGTGCTATTTTTGCAAAGTTGTTATGAAGGTTCATCTTATAAAAAAGCAATCAATAGAACGGTATGTCAGGAGTAACGCTCAAAGTAAAGTGCCATTTAGTATTTGGTTGTCAACTATTAAGTATGTTGATTGGAGTGAGCCATCTGATATAGCAAAAACTTTTGGTAGTGCTGATATTTTAGGAGGCGGTTCGGATAGAATTGTTTTTAATATAGGTGGGAATAAATACAGGATGATTTGTAAATATTATTTTGGGAATTTTAAAATTCATTTATTTATTAAATGGATTGGAACACACGCAGAATATACTAAATTATGTAAAAATGGCAAGCAATTTTTAGTCAGCTTATTTTAGTTCAATAATGAAACAATTATAAAAATGAAGTCTTTAAAGTACACAATAATAAAAAGTGAAAGCCAATATGATGAGTATTGCAATATTCTTGAAGGTTTATTGCTTAAGGATGATATGGGGAATGAAGATGAAATAGAACTTCTTACCTTTCTGATTAAAAAGTGGGATTCTGAGAATAATTCATTATTTGATCTTGATCCAATTGCATTGTTGAAGTCATTGATGAAAGAGAATGGCTTACAAGCCAAAGACCTTGTAGAGATTCTACATTTGTCAAAAGGAACTGTTTCCAAGATGTTGAATTATAATAGAGGCCTTTCAAAAGATACAATACGCAAATTATCAAGCTATTTTAATGTGTCACAGGAGGCTTTTAATCGTCCATATAGATTGAATAATGAAATTAACAGGCGGTTTCGTGATGCAAGTTTGATGAACACAAGAAAGAATCTTGAAAAAGTTATAGCTATAGAAAATTAAAATGAGAATAGTAATTTCAGGATACGGAAAAATGGGCAAAGAGATTGAAAAAGTTGCCCTTGAACGCGGACATACTATTTCTACCACTATTGATACTGATAAAGATTGGGAGTCAGAACAGTCTGCCATTATAAATTCGGATGTTGTAATAGATTTTAGTCAGCCTGATACTGCAGTGCAGAATATAAAAAGATGTTTTAATATCAATAAATCTGTTGTTGTTGGAACTACGGGCTGGTATGACGAACTTGAGAAAATAGAGAATATCTGCCTCGTAAAAAATCAATCACTCTTTGTTGCATCCAACTTTAGTATTGGTGTTAATATCCTTTTTGAGATGAATAAACGACTGGCTGCCATAATGAACAGTCATCCCGAATATGATGTAATGATTGAGGAGACCCACCATGTTCATAAAAAGGATGCTCCCAGCGGAACGGCAATTACTCTGGGAAATCAGATTATTAAAAATCTGGCACGAAAGTCTGATATATCAGGAGCATTTGTAGAGAAACCTTACGAATTAATGATTAAGTCATTCAGGATTGATGAAGTTCCGGGTACGCATATTGTGAACTATTCCTCCGAAATAGATGAACTGGAACTCAGGCATGTTGCAAAATCGCGCCGAGGTTTTGCTGTTGGTGCAATTATGGCTGCCGAATGGATTATCGGTAAAAAGGGATTTTTTGAAATGAGCGATATGCTCGGATTTTAGTGGTTACTATATTAGGAATAAATAACAAAAGGCGAATGAAACTAATTCATTCGCCTTTTAATTTATTAAGACCAAACTTCTATTCAAGATCACAAACTACAGCATGAGCAATTATATAAATTTCTCCTGAAAGCCCGTCAATAGTGTATGTGTCGGTTGTAGCTCCGCTAAGGGAATGTTGATTGCCATATTGACCTGGCGCAACTGTTGGATGGTTATTGTGAGGATTTAGCGGTACGATACCGTTTCCGACATACAGATGCGTTTCATCCATAATGTATTCAGGGTTCATATCATAAGTCACAGTTGCAGTTGAACCATCATAATCAACATATAATGTTCCTACTAATATGCCATGATCATGGTTGCATTGACCTGCGCCAGCCCAAATCTCCCATTCAAGAGTTGAGGTTGTGACACCTATAGGCCCATTGGTCCATCCCCACCTGTGAAAGTTGTAACCCTGAAGACTAAGGAAGCATTGGCCAAGATCGCCACCATCTGCAAATGCTGTCTCACAACCACCAAGAGGAGGAGGTGCTGTGCATTCTTCTAAACAATATTCCCAGTGCCAGCCGGTACAATCGCCATTGACGATTGAAGTTGACATAGAAGTTCCCCAGGATTTATCAGTTGTTATTACTATGCCATTTTCAATTTTGTAAACTTTTGCAAAAAGTGCAACTTCAAAACAACTGTCGAGTGATTCTAAAGGGATCACAGCTGTGCAGTTTTGTACATAAGGATCGTAAGTTTGCACATAAGGAAACATTCCAACTTTGGGATATCCGTTCGGGTATCTTGGAATAAGATCTTCAGGGCCGGCATATTGCCTGGTGAGGCCAATCCACCAGTTGTCAGTTGTTTCATAAGTGACATAAAGATTGTTTTCATCATTACCAACAGTGACTGAACCAATAACAATATTTGTTTTGTTGGTAATTAAAGAAACAATAGTAGTTTCACCACAGTAATCAAAATCTTCCGTGTTTTCTGACTGGATAGAAGACTTTAATAAAGGAGACTTTTGTGGATTATCAAAAGTACTTTCCTTTTGGCACGAAATAAAGATTAGGGGTGTCAATAGGAGCAATCCCACGATAATTTTAAAAAGCTTTTTCATAATTAAGGAATTTTTGGTTTAACAATATATTTATTTAACTTATATTTTCGAAATGCCAATTATCTGCTAGTTTTTTAACTGGTTGAATAGTAGATTACAAAAATTATTCCATCTCTATTGTAACTATAAACAAAGGGATATAGTAGTTCCTTATTAGGAATATTTTCTATTATTGGGAAATTAGGCTCTATTTGGGAAATTTCAAACCTAATTACTTCCCTCCGGCTTCAACATGTTCCATAAGATAATTTGTCAGCAGTGTAAACAGGTGTAATCTGGCACCCGGTATTTCGTAAATGCTGTGCGAACAATTTGGATAAGGCATAACATCAAACTGCTTTTGGTTTTTTATCAGTTCCAGAATCAAAGCCTCTGCATTCTGGTAATGAACATTATCGTCGGCAGTGCCATGTATAACCAATAGATTGCCTTCCAGGTTTTTAGCAAAATTAATGGGTGAGCCTTCGTCATATACCTTTGGATTCTCCTGAGGAATTCCGGTATAGCGTTCCTGGTAAATATTGTCGTAATACCTTATATTGGAAACTGCTGCAACGGCCATACCTGTTTTATAAATTTCGGGATAACGAAACATCAGGTTAAGGGTCATTGATCCTCCACCACTCCATCCCCAGACTGCTATGCGGTCGGGGTCAACAAAATCCCATTTTGTAATCTCTTTGGTGGCCATTGCCTGATCCAGAGAATTCAGAACACCAATTTTTTTATATATTGATTTTCTCCATTCGCGACCTTTAAGACAGGGAGTTCCGCGGTTGTCCATAGTCATTACAATGTAGCCTTTTTGTGCAAGCATATGATGCCACAGGTTACCCCAGGAGTCTTTCGCCGTTTGTCCCCAAGGTTCACCGTAAAGGTCAAAGAGTACAGGATATTTTTTTGTACGATCAAAATCGGGAGGCTTTATCATATATCCGTCCATCTCTATTCCGTCTTCGGTCTTCACTGTGAAAAACTCGGCAGCTCCCAAATCAATCTCTTCAATTGTTTTTTTGAATTTTTTGTTCTCCACAAGACTTCTGACAATTTTGACTTTTGGGAGGGTTATTAAGTCAACAGTTTTAGGTCGTGTCAGGGCAGAAGATGTTTCTACCGCAAATTGCATTCCCGGAGCAAGGTCATAAAGATTTACTCCGTTTTTATCATCTGGTGTGAGCTTTGTAAGGCCTCCTGTTCCGTCTAAGTTTACCCTGTAGAGATAGCGTTGTGTTGAGTTCTCCGGCGAAGCATTGAAATAGATGTACCCTCTCTTTTCGTCAATTCCATAAAAACTTGCTATGTCGTAATCGCCTGGAGTCAGAAGAACTTCATCCGCTTTCGTAATAGACTTTTTGTATAGATGGCGCCAACCGTCCTTTTCACTTGTCCAGATGTACTCATCTCCATTTTTTAAAAACGGGACATCCTTCATATTCCAATGCCCTTGTGCGATATCGGGATAATCGATATCTACCCAGGTGCTATCTTGTTCCGTATAAAAATTATTCAAATCATCTGATTTAAGGTCATATAACCATAGCTTGTTACGGTTTTGATGACGGTTAAGCTGTTGGATTAATAGTTGGTTTTTGTCCCCAACCCATTGCATCCGCGGCAGATAATTATTTCTGGAATCGCCAGGAATTCCTATCCAGTGTATTTTGCCACTGCTGACTTCTATGTGTCCGACTTTGGCAGATGAGGGAGATTCTCCAGCCTTTGGATATTGAACTGGTATCGTGTAGCTGTAGAGAGAATCAGTATAGTTAATCATTAAATAATCTTTAATATCAGAAGCATCAAGTTGCCAGAAGGCGATATGCTCTCCATCAGGACTCCAGCGAAATCCATCACGACAGGATAGTTCTTCTTCATATACCCAATCGAAAGTACCGTTTATAATATCTTCAGTTCCGTCGAAAGT
>JAOZOC010000528.1 GCA_029933495.1 Bacteroidales bacterium | reverse complement strand
GAGGCAAAGTATTTACCAACGGAAAAATTAAACAGTAAAGGAAGGCCTGTTGTAAAAGAGGATGAGTTTATGTCATTGAAAATCAGATTTCTTATCGAGTTAACAGAAAAGTCATTGTCTCCTCCGATATTGCCGGTTGTATCAATGTCAATACCATTGAATATAAAGCTTGTATCGGTTTCCCCTATAAAGGAGTTTCCTGTCCAGGTTATGAATCCGAGGTTTTTTACAGCAATATCGAAATGGAAGTTCCCGGGTTTGTCAAAATCGTATTCAAAATCCAATGATGCACCGATGCCTCTAACCTCAAACCATTCAGCCCAAACGGTATCTGAAACATGGGTGTTGAAGTCTGCATTTATATCAAGATATTCACCGTTAACATCTGTATATAAGGAAGAATTGTTCATAAGGAGTTCATTGTAATTCTGCCCAAAGTTAACAGCAATGTTTCCGGTAATATGATGTATTCCTCCGGGTTTATCTATCCGGTATCCCATACCGCCTTTTATCTGATTGAAATAGATACTGTAATATTTTGAATCGGGAACAGTAAGTGTTTGCCCTGCAAAAGGTTTATTGCCAAGTAATATAAGTTTAATAACATCTTCATCCAGCGAAGTATCAAGAAAATACTGATGTTCGATTCCAAAATAATAGTAAGCATTGGATTTTTTCCCGGAAGCTATAAAAGCATCCAACCTTATATTCCTTATGTCGCCTGTAAGCACCGGACTTTTTAAATTTTTGATCTGTTTGTTCTTCAGTTCATCATTGATAAATTCAGACTTATTAAATGAGGAATAGAACTCATTTGTAAAGGAATTGGAGTTTGAGCCTTCCGAGAATGATGTAGAAACCTGAAACTTCCTGATTGTGTCGGTGTTATCGGCAGGATAATATCTGTTAAAGAGCCTTATCTGAGCATAGGATGAGGCAAACACAATTGTCAGCAGTAATATAGTAAATAGTCTTTTCACTGTTCTAATTTCATTTTAAAGTCACCAATTATCTTCAACTCCATTATATAATCGGAGTAAAGTTTTACCTGCTCATTCATTGCCGAGTTTATGCGCATAATATATCTTGCCGTTTTAGCATCTTTGACCGATTGTTTAAGATTCTCGTTAAGAGGTATTTCAATGAATGAGATAACAGGTTCTGTTATTTTATCGCCAGGGCCGGGAATGGCAGTTTCAACCATTGCATTATAAAGCAGGGTGTCAATAACGTCTCCGTTTTCGTCATCAAGAAACATATTGATATCGAATGAGAAAGGAAAACCGTTTGTAAATTTTAGCTTTAGCAGACCGTCACCAATCATATCAAAATTTGCATTTTCGCCGTTCCATTCACTCTCTTTGCGAATTACAAGGTCTTCAATGCCTATTCCTCCGGTCACCTCAGCCTCCATAAAGACCTGCATTGGTGTACTCAGGTAAAAGAAATGTGAATGATCCAGCGTGTCGCCTTCGGGATTAGTCTGAATCCCAACAAAGTAAGTAAACTCATCCGGCATAATTTCAAGAAGGTCAAGAATGTTCGTGCTGGAAAAGTTAAAATAGTTTTTTGAAGGCTCAATTCCTTCAATTCCAGGTGTTAACTGGTATGCCCTTTCAACATAAAGAGACGAGTCCATCATATCTCCCTGAAGTGATACCGTTTCACCTGTATTTGTATTTTTGGCACTTACTTCCTTAAGATTTAACAAACCGTCAACACCGTAATAGTTGTCAATTCGCAAATTCACATCAGCCTCACCAATTGAAAATCCGGCTACCTCCATATCCTCAAACATGTCAAACTCAGTTGTTTCCGGCCCGAATTGAAAATCTGTTTTTCCAAAATTTCCTTTGGCATAATCAAGGACAACATTTGTAAAGTGGACATAAAATCTAAAAGTATCTGCCTGTGTAAACTGTATAGGGGCAGGTTCATTTGGGTCAACCCAGAATCTAAGATTAAAATTAAAAGTATTGTAAACACCTCCGTTTTCACCGGTAAAGTCAAGCTTATATCCCGAGAAATCACTTACGGAGCTATAGAGGTCATTTTTTGGTATTGGCTGGCTATAAAGGGCAAAAGTATCGCCTTCGGGCGATATTGCCGAATTGATCATAAAGTCGCTAAGCATATCTCCGTCAGACTGGTTTTCCATTTCAAACCTTATCTCCCCGGAGTGCATAATTGCGTTTTCAAGTTCAATTCCGAAATCAAAATCCAGCATCTGGTCGAAATGTTCATCAAGAATCACTTGTCCGGGGTCAACAGTGATTGGAACAAAAAAGCTAAACTCCCAATAAAAAACCGTATCAGGAATGGTAACAACCGAATCACCGTTAACTTCATATAGCTTTTGATTAAATACAAAAGTCAAGGAACTATCTGGATTCTCGGCAAGCAAAGTATCACTGATAAAATCTGTAATTGTAATTGTGTCGTTGAATAATGGCAGAAGCATATCCACATCCCACGAAGGTTTCGGACGGTCCTTATTACAGGAACCCAGAAAAACAAGTAGTATGCCTAAAAAAAATAGTAGTTTCTTCATATTGAAGTTAAAATATTTGAGTGCTGCAAAATACAATTTTATTTTGTACTTTTAATTCTACATAAAGTTTCTTTTTTGAATTATCAAATATGACCGGTAACCAAATATCTTAATATGTCGTACATTAATACTTATCTATCCTTAAATTTTGTAGTATGGATGCTTCTCAACAATTAATCGGTGGTGTTCTAATAATGATGGCATTGATCCTTCTTGCCAGACTTTTATTAAAAAAAGGTTTGCTTAATAAAGATCATAGCTCATTATTTAGTAATCTGGTTTTGAAAGTGACACTTCCCGCAGTGATATTTTATTCTCTTGCAATAAAATCTTTCAATAGTGATTACCTGATTATGGCAGGTATTATGGCTGCAATAGAGACTGGTATGATTATTATTGCGCTGGCAATTGCCACAATTCTTAAATTTGATAAAGGTGAAAAAGT
>JAOZOC010000052.1 GCA_029933495.1 Bacteroidales bacterium | reverse complement strand
TGAATAAACTTAAAATTAATAACCTCACGTTTTTAAACGGGGATATCAACATAAACAATAGAAACAACAAGACCACATTCAAAAGTAGTTTTGATTTACAAATAGGAGACATTAAGTTTAATAAATACGATAAAAGATACAGTGATGAAATATCAATAGGAGACATTTTGTTAAAACTGAACAATTCCGATATAAGATTGAAAGACATCTCAATGAATTATGATTCTGTTATTATTGACACAAAAGCAGACAGGATATCATTTATCAACACCCTATTACTAAGTTTACATGACAAAACAGCAACAGGAGTAAAAAAGAATGAACTGCATGCCGTTATTCCGAGAATTGACATTTCAGGGCCCGACTTCAACGCATACCTGTATCACCCGATGAGTTTTGCATCTATGGTCATTGACAAACCAAACTTCATTCTCAGGATACACAGCAAGAATAAAAAGGCCAAAAAACATAATCCTCTTACTGCGGATATTCCGTTCTCATACTTCAAGGATTACATCAAGCTGAACAATGCTAGAATAAATATTACGTTTGAATCGGATAAGGATACAACAGTGATAAGTACCAAAAATATATCTGCGACCTGGTATGAGAACGTGCCAAAACCGGCAACAGGAGTCTCTTTTTCTGCACACGAGCAGATGCACAAGGCTGATGTTACAATTTCAGACCTTATTCTATCGAATAGAAAAACGAAGATATCCGTTAAAGAGATCAAACACAAAGTCAATGGCACTAATATAAAAATTAAGGGTTTTAGCCAGGCTTCCTATTATCAAAAAAGCGAAATCAGGGAGTTAACAAATAAAGTTGTTATACCCGAAATCCTTATTGAGCATCCTGTGCTACATAAAAGGATGGGGGAACTTGCCAATATTGATTTCTCAAAAATAATTACTCCCAAGGCTGATATTAACTTTTACCAGACAAGTAAAAAAGCATCTCCTGCAAAGCATTTTAACTTCAAGGATACAACACTACGACCAATTTTCAATTTTCTTGGGCACTTTGCGATTGACTATACAAAGATTGGCAATTTACATTTTAAATATTTCTCTATTGACACAAACAAGAAACCTCTTGATCTCACAAGAATGTCAATAATTGTAAAAGGATTAAGCATCGACTCTTCTCTATTTACGTCTCACAAGTCAATCGTGAAGGATATGAATATTATATTTTACAAACGAGAGTTCATTACGAAAGATAGTATGTATTTTATAAAATCAAACAATGTTACTTATTCATACAAAGATAACAAGTTGATCCTTGATTCGGTTTATATGATACCAAGATATGGCAGAGATGAGTTTTTTAAAAAAGCTGTTTATCAGACAGACAGAATATCCATAAAAGGTAAAAACATTGAAATAGAAGGTATTGATTTTGAATCAATCCTTACGGATAGGATATATCATTTTAACAAGGTATCAATAAATGGCATCAGATTGATAGATTACAGAGATAAAAGATATAAGAGAAAACCGGGTGTGTACAAACCCATGCCTCAAACAGCATTAAGAAATCTGCCACTTAAGATAACAATTGACTCGCTTAACATTAATAACTCATACTTGCTTTATGGTGAGCAGATTGACAAATCATCAATACCGGGAGAGGTATATTTTACTGATTTTAATGCAAAAATTCAGAATATTACAAATGTAGCTAAGGATATTAATCAAAATAACAGAATGGATATAAGCATGTCAACTAACCTGATGGGTGATGCAAAATTAACTCTCAATATGGCTTTTTCACTGACTGATTCTACTGACTATTTTGAGTATTCAGGTCATTTAAATTACTTTGACCTTACAAAGATGAACTCAATGACTGAGAATCTGTTTGGACTGACAATAAAAAGCGGAAAAGGAATTCTTGACATAAATAATATAATAGGAGATAATGTACTAGCAGAAGGAGAGCTGTTTTTTAAATATAAAAATTTTAAACTTGGGCTATATAACCGCAAAAAAGCAAAAGAGGTCAAAGGTATTGTGAGCCCAATAGTTTCATTCCTGGTCAATGATATCAAACTGGTTTCAAACAATCCTAAGCCCTTAGGCAAACCAAGGATTGGTAAAGTCTATTTTGAGAGAGACGCTCAAAAATCTATTTTAAATTACATTTGGAAGAGTTCGATGAGCGGATTGCTAACAACGCTAGGGATAAGTAATAAAAAGCAAAAAGAAGCAATGAAAAAAGAGAGAAAGTCGCTGAAGGATGCTGAAAAACTAACAAAACAGTTAGAAAAGAAACAAAAGAAGTTTGAAAAATCCAGATAGTGAGTTAAAAAATTGCAAGAATAAGTATTACTTCAAATTATCATTTATATCCAGATAGTCCAAAAATTTGTAAAACACTTCATTATTCTCATAAGTACCTATAAACTCCTCAGCACCCGGACCATACGCAAAAACAGGAACCATTATTCCTGTATGTTGATTTATCACAAACTGCCCGACAACACTATTTGATGCAGCATCACCATCAACAAGCGCATATCCACCTGTTTCGTGGTCGGCAAGTATAACAACAAGGGTGTTTCCATCCTGCTCTGCAAAATCCAGAGCCACACCTACAGCTTTATCAAAATCGGCCATTTCATCTAAAAGGTATTCCTGATCATTATCGTGACCTGCCCAGTCAATCTGAGCTCCTTCAGCCATAATAAAAAAACCTGGTCCATTTCCTGAAAGGCGTTCAAGAGCGATTATAAGTGAATTTGAAAGTATATCTCCCCTTCCTTCCGATATTTTAGGCGGTTCGCTATCGTAGAGTAAGCCTGCTACATTTTTATCACCCTGTATTTGCGACAAAGCAGAAATAACCTGGTAATTCTCTGCAATCAATGAATCAATAAGATTCAGGCTATCGGACCTGTTAGCAAATTCATCTCTTCCTCCACCAACAAAAAAATTAATCTCTTTATTTAAAAGGTCAAGTGCAATAAGTTCATACTGAAATCTATCGGATTGATGAGCATAAAATGCACCTGTCGAGGCACTTGTAATCTTATCGGTAGTAATTAATCCGGTTAAAAATCCGAGAGGCTTAATAATTTCAAAAATATTTGTCAAAGGATTCCCATCAGTACCAATACCCAATGTGTAGAAATTAGCCTTTTCACCGCATGCAAATGCTGTTGTCGAAGCACCCGAGTCGGTGGCATATTCATCGGCAGCACGAGTAGAAATCAGCCCAATATGTTTGCACCGTAAAATATTCAGTTCATCATCATTGACAGTACGGGCTGCAGATATCTGCGCCAGTCCCATTCCATCACCAATCATAAAGATGATATTTTTCCCCTTTGAACTTGTATTATCGGTTGGCTTAAGTACAACATTGTCACTATTTCTTGAACAGGAGACAAATAAGATAATACTTACAAATAAGAATAGAAGGTTCTTCATACGAAAACACATTTTAGAATAAATAAGAGCCTGTAAAATAGTCTAGAGAAAGGTTTGCTATTCAGCCAAAAATCCCTCTATCGAATCAAGGAAAATTTGTCTTTTAAAGGGTTTAGAGATATAATCATCCATACCGGCCTCAATACACATATCCTTATCCGATTTCATTGCATAAGCTGTGAGTGCGATAATAGGGACATGAGTACCTCTCTCCTTTTCAATATCTCTGATCATCATAGTTGCCTCATAACCATTCATCAAAGGCATCTGAACATCCATCAATATTAAGTCAAACTCATCTTTTTTAAAAGCCTCCACAGCTTCCTGGCCATTTTCAACAACTGTAATATTCCAATTCTTTGACTTGGTCAAAGCCTTAATAAGAAACTGATTTGCTTCATTATCTTCAGCAAGTAGAATTTTTATTTTTCTTAATTCTGCTCCTTTTTGTTCACCATTTATATTCATATTCAATTCTCCATTAGTTAATATTCCTGAGGTTAACGGTATTTCAACTATAAACCGACTTCCATTATTTGGTTCGCTTTCAACTCTAATAGTTCCGGCCATCAAATCTACCAGACGCTTTGTGATTGTAAGTCCCAGGCCAGTTCCCTTATTTTTCTTTGTTAGATAAAAATCAAGCTGTTTAAATTCATCAAATATCTCAACAAGTTGCTTCTTATTAATTCCTATACCGGAATCTGCAACAACGATTTCAAATAATAAATTACCACCCTGTTCAACAATATTTGCTTCAACATTGACAAATCCTTCATTTGTAAATTTTATAGCATTATTAACAATATTAATTAGTATCTGCCTTAGTTTCAGCTCATCTCCTACAACAATTTGTTCTTCAATACAATTTGTTTCTAGTGCAAAAATAAGATTTTTTGAGTTTGCAACAGGTTTAAAATAATTTTCAATATCAATTAGCACCTTGTACAGATTAAAATCAGCAGGCTCAAGCTCTATTTTCCCTGCCTCAAACCTAGAGTATTCAAGAAGGTCATTAAGAAGGTCAAGCAACTGATTTCCCGACTTTTCAACCATTTTAAGCATCATTTTCTTATTCTCATCTTCCTCTTCAAAGACAAGCAATTCGGCAAACCCCATTATACCATTTAGAGGTGTACGTATTTCGTGACTCATATTTGCAATAAACTGACTTTTAGCCTGACTGGCTCTTTCAGCATCTTCTCTGGCAGCAATAAGGCTCTGCTCAATATCATAGCGCTTATACTCCAACGAAAGGGCTTTACCCAGTGTAGATATAATTCTTGACTCGGTTTCGGAAAATTCCCTCTCATCTCCAAACACCACACAAAGTGATCCCTGGATAATTTCATTGACAATAGTGTAACCTAAAAAAGCTTTTAAATCAAAATCTTTAACAAAAGAATCAGACTCCAAAAACTCAGTTTTTCTAACATCCTCAATTATGAATAGTTCGCTGGAGGTTAATGATGCTTCATAACAAATATGACCTTTAGCTTTGAACTCTATTGGCAAATCAGATGGAATTTTGTAACCTGAATTTATTCTTATTAACTCCTCTTCAGCATCGTAACAATAAAAGGCTGACCATTTCCCACCGATGATTTCACAGGCTTTACTAACAAGTATATCAATATTCTCTAATGCATCGACACCCAACTCAGCAAATACATTGTTAAGGTCAGATAACTTTCTCTCGGATTCAACTCTCTCGGTAACATCTTCAACAGAACCTTCATAATACAAGGTTTTTCCTTTTCCATTCCTGACGGCGCGGGCACTTTCTACAATATTGATATAGCTTCCGTCATTAGTTTTCCATTTTGATTCAAAATCTTTTACTATACCATACTTTTCAATTTCATCAATGAATTTTTCACGATCATAATCTGTATTCAAATCTACCGATTTCAACTCCTCAAAGGAATCGTATCCAACTATATCAAGTAATGCCGGATTAGCAAGCAAGATTTCACCTTCAGGTGTTGTTCGGTAAATACCTATTGTTGAATTTTCGTAAAGACTTTTAAACCTGGCCCCACTTTCTTTCAACTCCTCTTCATTAAGTTTCCTTTCAGTACATTCGTTAAAAATAATAATCTGGTTTTCTTTGTCAATGACTTTCACAAACATGTCGAACCATATATTCAGACCGTCAGCAAATAGCTCGAACTTAAAAGTCCCGAATGATTCTATTTCATCTTTGAACGTATAGGCCAACTCCTCTTTGACGGAATCAAGATATGGATATATTTCCTTTAGATCAACACCAATAAGTTGTTCTTTATTAAGTCCAAGCAAGTTAGCAAACAAAGAATTTACTTGTTTGATAAAATAGCCTTTGATCTCATTATTTTCATCATAGCTGATACCCTCCAGAAGTGCTGGCAAAGGGTAATTCTCAATTGACACCATATCTGTATTTCTTTCAATACTTAAATAATCCTGCATAAACTAAAAATTAATGGCTTTACAAAACTATTTCAATAGAAAGCTTATATTTTCACCTGGATTAAATTCTTTAGGTCCTTGTCCCTGCTTGAATACTCTCATTGCTCTTTGACCCTTGAGTTCAATTTTCCCATTCTCTACCGAGAGTAGAGTTCCTTCGCGCAGGCCTGCTACATAAGTACCCTCATTAGCAACCAGAAACTCTTCAATCCGTTGCTCGCGCGACTCACCACCATGTCCTTCAATATTAGCGTCAATATAATGAGGGTTAATCTGAAAAGGAACAAGATTCAGACAGTTAAAACTGGCAGGCTCAATTATGGGCATATCATTGGTTGTTCGCAGAGTAGGACAAGCTACATTTGCACCTGCACTCCAACCCACAAACGAAACGCCACTTTCCACCATTTCTCTGATAGGCTTTATCAGTTTAAGTTCGTGCAGTTTATAAACAAGATGAAAAGTATTACCTCCTCCCACTGCTATGGCAAGAGAATCTTTAACAGCCTGAACAGGATCTTTTTCCCTGTGAATAGAGTATACCTCAAGGCCTATTTCGTTAAACACATCATCAACCCTGTCTCTGTAAACAGCATAGGAGTCTTCAATGCTTTCTTCTGAGAGGGCAATGCCTGCATACGGAATAAACAAAATCCTGCGAATCCCCTTTCTATCAAAGAAATCCTTAATATATTCCTTTGGCCACGACAAGTAATCCTCTCCATAATTTGTAGAATTACTAATTAATAATAGTCTTTTGTTCATGATTGGAAAATTTATATCTATTACACTAATCCTGAGATGCTGCTAATTTACAAAAATTAAATAACACCGAATTATTATTTTTTACAAGTATAAACAAAATTATTGATATGCAGGCTAAAAAAAGTTATCACTTTACGGCAGCAATCTGAATTGAGCTGTCAGCATAAGGAAAAACTTCATTTTAGGTACTACTGCTAATTTAGTGGAAAACAAGAAAACATGATAAAACAATTACTATAATAATGCTTCAATGCGTGAATAAAAAAACATAGTTGTAAATAGCACATTGTCATTACTTTGCACAATTCAAACATTCAAGCATTCTTGCATTGAAGCATTCTCGCATTACCATAAGGTTATTTTAAATAGACTGAAAAATAATATTTACCCACTAAAATGGTAGTAGAACCTATTATTTAGAACTCTTAATATATGTCCTTTTAAAGAATTTATACCACGATTTACCTTCTGTATATTTCTCGACATTGATTTTTGGGTCAACAACACCCTGGCTCTCCTGGTCTGACACGGCCATTTTATATGCAAGGCGCTCCTGAATTGCACGTGTATCCTTCATTGAATAATGATTGGCTTCAATTGTTTTTAACAACTTCATAGCTGTTTCAAACTCAGCTCTATTATCATATTGCTCTATTGATTTTTCAAATAATGCGAGATTATTTTTCACAGAGAAAAGGTAAAACAGCGGCATAGGCTCAATTTTGGCCCTAACTATTTCATTCTCTGCCGATATCTGTTCCATCTCTTCATAGATCTCCAGGAATGATTCGCGGTCTTCCGTCATCAGCGCCTGCTGGGCTTCTTTTGCAAGCACCTGATACCTTGCAGCAGGTTTATATTTTGCTGTAAGTTCCTCGGCCATTGCCAAATCAAATTCACAATAGGGATTTTGGGATGAAACATCAAATGACTTATCTAAAATATTTACAGCTCCAATGAAGTCTCCAGAATTTACTGACAAATCCGCCATTTTAATTAAGCTATGAAAAACAACATTTTCATTTTCACAATTCCTGACAAAAAGATTACTATTCAACTCCCATAAGCTTTTCTGCACGTCAGTATCCTTTTCCAGACCACATTCTACCTGCATAGCCATACACTCATCATATATTTCCCTTGCCTTATTAAGATAATTTTTATCTGCATTATCAATACCTGTTTCGCATTTATCAATAATTACAAGAACAGCTGCTTCTTTGAAAAGTGGTTCCAATAAAGAATCTCCCTGGAATTCATACTCTTCCTCCAGCTTGCTGGCATTATTAAAATCTTCAAATGCAATGGTATAGCTTCCTGCATCAAGATTAATTTTACCTTTCATTATTAGATAAGAATAGAGGCTCCGGTTAACCCCTGTTGTAATATCGTCAACCTCAATTGAAGGCATAATAACGGAAGAGTTGGAATTGTACAACTCCTGTGCTTTCAATATCTCTTCATTAGCCTTGTAATATTCACCTTCATCAAAATAAAACCTTGCCTTTTCAACATAGCCATTATATAATCCGTTAATAGCCTTGTTTAACCCATGCTTAATTTCATAGTCCTTATTAAAAACAAAAATTGAAGTACTTAGCCTGTGAGCCTGTGCAAAACAGTACTTTGCTTCAAAAAAGTCCCCGCTTTCATTCAGACTATTCCCTTTGACAACATACAGATTGACCAGATTATTTGTCATTTTTTTTAAGTACTTATCTGTAATGATTGTCTCTTTGTGCTGTTTCTGAAATTCACTGGCTTTGTTTATATAATTTTCAGCAAGCTCATAATTACCTACCTCTATAGCCCTGTCAGTCACCTGAATGTATGATGTATAAATTCCATAATTTGCCGTAGCATTAATAATATTATACTCAATAGGTAATGTTGTTCCATTGGTCAATTTGTAAAATCTTTCGGCATTCTTCAAAATACCTGTTGCCACATGAAACTTCTCCTCATCCATAAACTTCTTAGCCCTATTAAGATAACTCTGAAATACCTGATTTTTTAATAAAAGAATAACCTGTGCCTTTTCATTGCAAGCACCTGTTTTATCAATCATCTTTTCAAAGCCACTGAAATAGTCTTCCAGCATTTCATTTGTGTATTTTACCAGTCCCAAATTATAATAGACAGATGATTGCCAGTGAGTCACTTCCTGTGACAACTCAAAGTAACGCGAGGTTAAGTCAACATAATCTTTCGCAATACCGCTAAAACGACCATCTATTTTAATGAAGTCAACAGAGGCAAGAAGTTGATTGTAGGAGTAGTTATACTTTGAGATTTTACGGGCCAGCTCATCCAGTTTTGTGTAATAGCCTGCTTTATCATCCAGTGCAAGGTTAAGTTCCTGTGGGTAATGATAATTTTTAACTGTAGCACAAACTCTCTCCACCTCTTTCAGCTTTATATAAAAATCAGGCACCATATATATATCCGTAACATCCATCTCATCAAGCTGATTCAACAATCGCTCAGCAACAGCAATCCCGGTATAGTAAATGTCAATTGCATGTATTCTACTAAAAAAGACATCTTTATCATTATTACCAGAATAAAAATCCACATTTTCTACTCTCACCCAATAATCGTCAGGAATCTCATTACCCTCAAAAACAAAATCGAGTTCAAACTCTTTGTCAATATTCTGAGTTATATCTTTAAAATAAAAATCCTCAAGAAATGTATCACCGGAATATATTGCAATGTTAAGATCAGCATGGTTGGGCATCAGAATATCGGAAATATCAAAATCGCGATAATAAACATCGCCGGTACATTTCTCTCCTTTAACCTTTGTCTTTACAAGATAAGTATTCATTTCAGTTCTGGTAATCGACTGATGAACCGAATAATAATACGTAAAGCTGGTGCTGTTTAGGCTATTCAGATTGTGACGGGCAATTTCCCTGATAAAAAAATTATTGATATTGGATTTTATTGAATTATCCCTTTTATAGTGAAAAGTGTATTTGCTATTCTCAACATTTTCAAACACCTTATCAGATGCAAATGACGATACTGCAATAGCAAAAAGCAAAGCAATTATACTAACTTGAACATTTACATTTCCGGGTTTACACATATTCAGACTTCCAAATAATCCACTGACTGTACAAAAAACAATCAGTGGTAAATATTATTATACGTATTATTCAATTTTTGTTTCAAAAAACGACGCTGCAAAAGTACAACTAATTAATAAACAACCAATTTAATCAAATTATTTACAATTAAAAAAGCCCTGGTAAAACACCAGAGCTTTAAATCATACTGTGCCCAGAACAGGAATCGAACCTGCACTCCCTTGCGAGAACTGGTCCCTGAAACCAGCGCGTCTACCAATTTCGCCATCTGGGCTATTAACAGGTTCTATCATTAATTTAAAGAATAATAGAACCTGCTATTGTTATGTGCCCAGAACAAGAATCGAACTTGCACGACCTAAGGGTCACATGGCCCTCAACCATGCGCGTCTACCAGTTCCGCCATCTGGGCAAAAAATCGGAGTGCAAAAGTAATTATTTTAAATATAAATCCTAGAAATATTTATTTTTTTTTACACTTCCAATTATTACTACATTTGCCCAAGAGATTCCAATCATTTGTTCAAAATAGGGATAGCATTTTAACAACTTAATAATCAAAATATTATGTTTACTGATAAAGATATTGCCCAAATAAAATCAAAAGGCATCGATATAAAAAATGTCGAACTACAAATAGAAAATTTCAAAAACGGATTTCCTTATGCTAATCTTGTGAAACCTGCAACAATCGGTGATGGGCTTATTCCAATAGATGAAGCAAAGGCAAATAATTTGATTAAATATTATGAAGAGGCTTCTAAAAACAAGATGATTCTCAAATTTGTCCCTGCTTCGGGTGCTGCCAGCCGTATGTTTAAAAATCTGTTTGGCTTTCTTGAAGAAGGTGAAAGCAGTGCTGCAAGTAACGGATTTAATTCAGTTGGACGCTTTTTTGAATCCTTAGAAGATTTTGCCTTTTACGAAGACCTTAAGGTAATTATGGAAAAAGAGGGCCTTGATATTGAAAAAAACCTGAAAAATATGGAGTATGCAGTTATTCTGGAGTATCTGCTTAATGAAAAAGGACTGGGATATGGAAAATTACCGAAAGGACTTCTTAAATTTCACAAAAATGAAGGTGGTCACAGAATGCCTGTGGAAGAACACATTATAGAATCAATAGAGTACGGTATTTCAAAGGAGAAAAATGCTTATATCCATTTTACCGTTTCTCCTGAACATCTTGACAATTTCAGGAAAGAGGTAGAGACACTAAAGAAAAAATATGAGAATGCAACAGGTATCTCTTTCGATATTTCTTTTTCAATTCAAAAACCTTCAACCGACACAATTGCTGTTGATATGAACAACAATCCGTTCAGAGACAGAAATGGTAATCTGATTTTCAGGCCTGGTGGTCATGGTGCTCTGATTGAAAATTTAAATGAGCTTGATGCTGATCTGGTTTTCATAAAGAATATTGACAATGTGGTTCCCGACAGAATGAAAGAAGATACTGCAAGATATAAAAAGGTTCTTGGCGGATTGCTGTTGTCTGTTCAGGAGAAAAGTTTTCAGTACTTACATCAACTCGAAAAAGGCAAGGTCGAAAATTCGCTGCTCAATGAGATAAAAACCTTTGCTCAAGATAAGCTTAACATTACTTTTCCTTCGGAGTATTACAGCTTTAGCAATGAAGAAAAGCAAACGTTTATAATCGCTCAGTTAAACAGACCGATACGGGTTTGCGGAATGGTAAAAAATGAAGGTGAGCCGGGAGGAGGCCCATTCTGGGTTA
>JAOZOC010000051.1 GCA_029933495.1 Bacteroidales bacterium | reverse complement strand
GTTAGGAGTTATGGGTTAGAAGTTATGAGTTTGGAGTTATGGGTTTGGAGTTATGGGTTTGGAGTTATGGGTTAGGAGTTAGGAGTTATGGGTTAGAAGTTATGAGTTTGGAGTTATGATATCTAATGAATAAAGAGAGCAGAATCTTGACAAGCCTGGATGCTTGTCACATATTCTGTCAATATTAACAGAATGATAGAGATGTACTGAATCTGCTCTGTATTTTCGGGGGTCGTGTGTCTTAAAATTAAATTTGACAAATATGGCTGAATTTAAAAGTAATAAAGTTGTTATAAATGTAAAGCCTGAGAAGGTTTTTTCTTTTCTTGCCGATTTCAATAATTTTGAGAAATTGTTACCTGAACAAGTAACCAACTGGCAGTCAACAGATAAAAATTGTTCTTTTACAATAAAAGGAATGGCTGATTTGGCTATGCACATTTCAGATAAAAACGAATATTCGCTAATCAGGTATTCTTCAGAAGGAAAATCACCTTTTCCATTTAATATGGATTCTATGCTTAATAGTGTTGGAGACGGACAAACAGAAACTCAGATTATAATAAATGCCAAGCTTAATCCAATGCTAAAAATGATGGCTTCCAGGCCATTAAGTAATTTTGTCAATATATTAGCTGAGAAGCTTAAAGAGAAGATGGAGGAGTAGTTTTTGATTTACGATTGACGAAAACGATTTACGATTGACGATTTATATAATAAAAGCAACATCTTTCAAATCACATTCTAACTTCCTGCCATCTTTGGTGTCAAGTTGTAAATGCCCGAAGTTCGAAATTCCTGTAATCCTGGCATCAATAATTATTCCTTCATACTTGAAAGTGTGATTCTCATTAAGCCTGTAAAGAGATTCCAAATAATCAGAATCTAATTGAGTAAACTGATTGGTTTTTAGCTGTTCATATCTTGTATCCAGCTTCTTACACACAAGATCAAGACATTCGTCCAGGGTTAACTCCTTGTTCAGATATTTAATAAATGACACTGGATTGGGAGCTTCACTTATAAACTTAGCCTGATTGATATTTATTCCAAATCCGGCAACCGTAAAATCGAGAATATTACCCTTAATGGTATTATTTATTAAAATGCCTGCAACCTTTCCATTATTTATGTAAATATCATTTGGCCATTTTATGGTAATCTTTTCATTTGGGATTCTGTCTCTTACGAAATCATAAATTCCAAGAGACATTGCTTTATTCAGTTCAAACTGTCTTTCGACAGGCAGAAAATGCGGAAACAAACAGACAGAAAATGTAAGATTTTTGCCAGGCTCACTTTCCCACCTGTTCTTATCAATGCCTTTGCCTTTAGTCTGATTGTGTGTAACTACAATCGTTCCGTCGCTTGTGATTTTGTTATTTCTGAAAAGTTCAAGCGCATATTCATTAGTCGAATTTATACTGCCTGGCCTGATAATATTTTCTTTGTGCCCAATCATTTATCAATTCTCTGAAAAATTAATGTAAAACCAAACATTTTCAAGCTGATAATGTTAGTCAGTATTTCATTTTAAATGTTGCAAAAATGATTACTTTTGCACAAAATAAAATTTATATGGCAGCTAAAGTACAAAAAAATGAATCGGAGCGTTTATCGGAAGTGATAATTGAAGGGATTCTGGATAAGAAGGGCGAAGAGGTAGTAAGACTCGACCTGACTAAAATCCCCAATTCGGTGAGTAATTATTTTGTGGTTTGTCATGCAGATTCAAAAATTCAGGTTGAAGCTATTGCCGGTTCGGTTGAAGAACACACTTTAAAAGAGTTGAGCTCAAAGCCATGGCACAGGGAGGGTTTTGAGAATGCGGAATGGATATTGTTAGACTACGTTGATGTTGTTGTTCATATTTTTCAGAAGGAGACAAGAGAGTTCTATAATCTTGAAAAACTTTGGGCTGATGCAGAAGTTAAAAGCTTCAATTTGAAATAGTTTAATTATTTACTTTTAAGATTAGAAAATAAGTTAAGTCATAATGGCAGAAAATAATAAAGACGATAAACAAAAATCAAAGAATATTAACAAACAAAGCAAGTATTCTAAAAAAGGGGGAGTGGAAGATAAAAATCCCAAGAAAAAATCTCCTAACCCTTTTTCTGGAGGCAAACCATCCAAAAGTAAATTCAATTTCTATTGGATTTATGGAATAATAGCAGTTGTTTTTCTCATTCTTTCGTTCCCAAATATGTGGACAGGAGAAGTTAAGAATCTGGATTGGGGTGAGCTTAGGCAAATGCTCATAAATAATGATGTTGAGAAAATTCTTGTTATAAATAAGGAGGAGGCTGAAATATTCTTAAAAAAGGATAAACTGAATGATGCTAAATACAAGGATAAACTGCCTAATGGTTCTAGCGAGTTCGGGCCTCAATTCACATACACAATAGGTTCATACGATAGCTTTAAAGAGGATGTTGAAAAAGCGCAGGAAGGTATCGATAACCCTATATATCTGAAAAATGAAACCAGACACAACTGGTCGGGTGAAGTGCTTGGATATATTTTGCCACTTCTTATTTTAGTTGTTGTTTGGATAGTTATAATGAGGATGATGAGCAGAGGCGGCGCCGGTGGAGGACAGATATTCAGTATCGGGAAATCAAAAGCTCAGCTTTATGATAAGGAGGCAGCTGTTAATGTTAATTTCGATGATGTCGCAGGGCTGGAAGAGGCAAAAGTAGAGGTTATGGAAATTGTTGACTTCCTGAAAACTCCTGACAAATACACAAATCTGGGAGGTAAAATTCCAAAGGGTGCTTTGCTTGTTGGGCCTCCTGGAACCGGTAAAACTCTTCTTGCGAAAGCTGTGGCTGGCGAAGCTCAGGTTCCGTTCTTTTCGATCTCCGGCTCCGATTTTGTTGAAATGTTTGTTGGTGTGGGTGCATCAAGGGTACGCGATCTTTTCAAACAAGCCAAGGAAAAAGCTCCCTGTATCATTTTTATTGATGAAATCGATGCAATAGGCCGGGCAAGAGGAAAAAACTCTATGACTGGAGCAAATGATGAAAGGGAAAATACCCTTAATCAACTACTTACTGAAATGGATGGCTTTCAGAGTAATACTGGTGTCATAATTCTCGCAGCAACAAACAGAGCAGAAATTCTGGACCGTGCTTTACTGCGTGCTGGTCGTTTTGACCGACAAATACATGTTGAACTCCCTGATCTTGAAGAGAGAACAGCAATATTTAAGGTTCATATGAAACCGCTTAAGAATTCGGATAAGGTCGAAGTTTCTTTTCTGGCAAAGCAAACACCGGGTTTCTCCGGAGCTGATATAGCCAATGTTTGTAACGAATCTGCTCTTATTGCAGCCAGAAATAATAAAAAGCTCATCGAAAAACAGGACTTTCTGGATGCTATTGACAGGATTATTGGAGGGCTTGAAAAGAAGAATAAAATTATTTCGGCATACGAGAAAAAAATTATTGCATACCACGAAGCAGGGCACGCTGCTATAAGCTGGCTGACAGAGCATGCCCATCCTTTGATTAAGGTCACAATTGTGCCAAGAGGTAAAGCTTTGGGTGCAGCCTGGTATCTTCCTGAAGAAAGACAAATTACTACCTTCGACCAGATGTTTGATGAACTGACAGCTACAATGGGTGGCAGGGCTTCAGAGTTTGTGAATTTTGGTAAAATATCAACGGGCGCTCTAAATGATCTTGAAAAAGTTTCAAAGCAGGCTTTCAATATGGTTGTCTATTTTGGTTTAAATGACAAAATTGGAAATGTATCATATTATGATTCTACCGGCCAGCAGGAGTATTCATTTGTTAAACCTTACAGTGAGAAAACAGCCCAGCTGATTGATGAAGAGGTTAGTTTACTTATTGAAAATGCTTATAATCGTGCAATAAAAATTATAAAGGATAATAAAGAAAAGGTCGAAAAACTTGCACAGGTTCTTCTCGAAAAAGAGGTTATTTTCCGTGAAGACCTTATTAAAATATTTGGTGATCGTCCATATGAAGAAAGAAGGAAGAAGCTTGATGAAGATGCAGAGGAGGAGGTTAAACTGCTAAAGAAGAATAACGGGAAAAACAAGGTTAAACCGCTTCCAAAAGAGAATGAAAATGACAAGAAAGAGGATGAGAATAAGAACAGCGAAATTGATGATAAACCTGATACGAAAAGTAAGGATTAAATAATTTTATATCTGAAAAATGGACGAAACAACATCAAGAGAAAAGGTTCTAAAGAAGGTCAGAAATGCACTAATTAGTAAAAATGAGAACCCCTATTCTTCAATTGATATTGATTCTTCGGTTTATAAGGAAATTGAAGACACACTGGATATTACTTTTGCACAAGAGTTTACAAAGGTGAGCGGTAAGTTCATCTATTGTGAAAATGAATCTGAATTAAAGAAAAATCTTAATACATTTATAGATGAAAATGAATGGGATAGCGTTTATTGTATTGAGCCTGAGATAAAGAAAGTTCTTGAAGATGCTGATATACCTTTTAAATCGGATGAGAATGATTTTATTTCGATGGAGGTTGGAATAACTTATTGTGAGTTTCTGATTGCACGCCTGGGAAGTATTATGATATCTTCAAAACAAACCTCAGGAAGAAGAATGAATGTTTTTCCCGAGCATCATATTGTGATTGCAAATATTTCGCAAATAGTACCTGACATTAAAGATGCATTGCTTGGAATGAAAGAGCGATATGGAAAGGATATGCCCTCGTTAGTTTCTGTAATTACCGGACCGAGCAGGACCGCTGACATTGAAAAAACATTGGTTATGGGTGCACATGGCCCAAAGGAACTATATCTTTTTTTAGTTGATAACGAATAAAATTTATAATTATGGAAGAGAATATGAGAGAGGTCTATACGGCTGATAAAATGTACAGGGTGGAGATGATGCAGCAAATGCTCACAGAGAATAAAATTGAATGCTATTTGCTGAATCAAAAGGGCTCCGGATTGTTACTCGGAGAAATTCGCCTTTTCGTTGATGAAAAAGATGAAAAAAAGGCCCTGGAGCTAATTAGTAAACACGATATGTAGTTGTATGTTTGGGTATTCCACCTTTTGTTGGAGCCACCTTTGATTATTAAAATCAATTATGGAATGAGTTCTGAATGGGTAAAAATATATGAATCATCTGATTTGTATAGAGCAGAAATCTATAAAGGGGGTCTGGAAGCTGAAGGTATTGAAGCTGTTATAATGAATAAAAAAGATTCAGCATATCTTTTCGGGCGAATGGAACTATATGTGCAACCTGAAGATGTAATAAAAGCTATACATTTAATAAACACAATAGAACAAAGTTGAAAACTCTCATTACAAGAACTATTTCCGGACTGGTTTTTATAATCCTGATAATCGGTTCGATATTTCTGGGACCGTTTGCTTTTGGATTTGTATTCCTTGCATTTCTGGTGTTAGGGATGATGGAATTACTTAATATGGTTAAGATAGCAGGTTATAAACCCGCCACCGTTCCTGTTCTTATTACAGCAATATTGCTTTACGATATTGTACTACTTTACATCTGGAATTACATCCCGGCACAATGGATAATTATAAGTGTTCCTCTCATTTTCCTGATTTTTATTTTTGAGCTTTACAGAAAAAGTAAGACTCCCATTCAAAATATAGGCCTGGGATTTTTGGCAATTATATATGTTGCTGTTCCATTTGCTTTGATGAATTTCTTTTTCTATCCAAGGATGGACACATCAATTCCTGTAGAAGGAGTGCTGCTGGGGTTTTTCTTCATAATATGGGTCAATGATACTTTTGCTTATCTGACCGGAATGGCAATCGGAAAACATAAGCTGTTTGAGCGCATCTCGCCTAAGAAAACCATTGAAGGAAGTCTGGGAGGTTTTATTTTCGCTTTAGCAGCTTCTTATCTCCTTTCATTAATTTTTGATGAGCTAAGTTTATATGAATGGCTGGGATTGGCTGCGGTTATTGTTGTTTTTGGTGCTTTTGGCGATCTGGTTGAATCAATGTTCAAGAGAAGTACAAATATTAAAGACTCAGGTAATATTATGCCGGGACACGGTGGCATCCTTGATAGATTCGACAGTATTTTGATGGCTTCTCCGTTTGTTTTTGTTTATATACTGATTGTACTGAACTAACTATGAAAATGAGAATACATAAAGAGGGGTGGGCAGTAATGGGACTTGTGCTGTTGTTGGTTTTAATAATTGCTTTTGTAGTAAATCTTGTTTTCCCAAAGCAGACAATCATTCATTATCTCTTATATAGTATTGGAATAATTTTTTACTTTTTTGTTGTCAGATTTTTCAGAGACCCAATAAGGCTGGTAGAGCCAGATGACAATGTGATAATTAGTGGAGCAGATGGTAAAGTTGTAGTAATTGAAGATGTTAAGGAAACAGAATATTTCAAAGATATGCGTAAGCAGGTCTCTGTATTTATGTCTCCTCTGGATATTCATGTCAATTGGTTCCCGGTTAGTGGAAAAGTGAAATATTTCAGACATAACCATGGGTTCTATTTTATTGCTTCTAAACCCAAATCATCGGATGAGAATGAGCGGACTACCACTGTCGTTCAGCTTAAAGATGGTACAGAAATTCTCTTCCGTCAGATTGCAGGAACTGTTGCCCGCAGGATTGTCTGTTATGCAACAGAAGGCAAAGAAACTATCCAGGGTGAAGACCTTGGAATCATTAAATTTGGTTCCCGCTTCGACATTTTCCTTCCTGTAGATACAAAGATTGAAGTTCAAATCGGGCAAAAAGTAACTGGTTGCGAAACGATTATGGCAAGGTTATAATCGGGATTAGCTTTCCAGCCGGCTTGCGGTAAAGTCCCGAACAACTATGAGCGGGATGAGGTCTCTGAAGCATTCACAATCTCACTACAAATAAACTCAGCAGCTTTGCCATCACCAAAGACAGGTGAGAAAGTTAAGGTTTCAACATCTTCAAAATAATTATATGCTTCTATAATTTTTTCAGTGTCTGCATCAGATATTATTCCTGTACCATTTTCCACAATTTCAACCCATTCCGTTTCAGTCCTCAGAATAACTACAGGCTTTTTGAAGAAGTATGCCTCTTTTTGAACTCCGCCAGAATCGGTCATAACAATTTTGCAATTTCTTTCGAGTGCTGTTATATCGAAAAAGGATGCAGGAGGGATAATCTTAATAAATGGAGAGTTCTCAATATTATCATAAAGCTCCTCTGAGAGGTTCTGCTTCATCATTTTTGAGGTTCTGGGATGTAATGGTAAAACGACATCTATTTCTTTATCACCGGCAATTTGAATTAAGGCCTCAAAAATTGCATTCAACCTTTCAGGGTTATCGGTATTATTATCCCTGTGTATTGTAGCAAGCACAAATCCTCCGGAAATAATATTTAATCTTTTCAGGATATCAGATCTCTTTTCAGCCAGCTCTCCAAAATAGAGACTGTTGTCATACATCACATCACCACAGTGAAAGACTCCGGGATTATCAGTTATATATGGAGGTTTGTTGTGAGGCTTGAATCCTTCCCTTATAAGATTATTCAGTCCGGCGCGCGTGGGAGTGAACAACAAAGTAGAGGTATGGTCGCATACAATGCGGTTTATCTCTTCGGGCATTGATTTGTTAAACGACCGAAGTCCTGCTTCAATATGTGCAATGGGAATATGAATTTTGGCAGCAGCCACCGAGCCTGCGAGAGTGGAATTTGTGTCGCCAAAAAGGACGACAAAAGCAGGCTTCTCTTTTATCAGGATATCTTCAATTTTCTCAATCATAGCAGCGGTTTGTCTCCCGTGTGTTCCTGAGCCTACTCCAAGATTATAATCAGGCTCCGGTATCCCCATTTCATTGAAAAACACATTCGACATGTTTTTGTCGTAATGTTGTCCTGTGTGGATAATCACCTCACTAATCTCACCAGAATACTTATTTCTGATTGCCCTGCTTAATGCAGCAGCCTTAATTATCTGAGGCCTTGCGCCTATTATCGTTACAATTTTTATCATCTACCCAACCTATTAAATTTTGAATATCAAATAATTTTTGAAATTCTGATATTATCTATTTTTGATTTTCCCAACCTCAGGTAGTCATCATATTCTCATCCGCAAAACTATAATAATTATCATCTCCGACAATAATATGATCAATAACGTGAAGGTCAAACAAATCACCGAGTTTTTTTAATTTCCTGGTAAGCCTGATATCCTGCTCACTCGGTTTTACGTTTCCCGAAGGATGATTGTGACATAGTATTATCGAACTTGCATTATAGTCAAGAGCCGTTTTAAAAACTCTTTTGGGATCAACAAATGTACCTGCTGTTCCTCCTTCTCCGATTAATGTTGACCTGATAACCTTGTTAGCTCTGGTCAGGAGAATGATATAAAATGATTCATAGATACTATCTGCAACAAGAGTTTGAGCATATTCAAATGCCATCTTTGAAGAAGTAAGAGTTTTACGTTCCAGCGGTTCAGCAGCCCTTCTTCGCTTGCCAAGTTCCAGGGCTGCAATGATTGATATCGCCTTTGCCTCACCTACACCCTTGTATTTTGTAAGATTTAAAACATCAAGTTTTGACAACTCAATAAGACTATCTTCCACATCCCGTAAAATTCGTTTTGCAAGATCAACTGCAGATTCTTTCCGACTGCCAGAACCCATCAAAATTGCAATTAGTTCGGCATCACTAAGAGAGGCTTTCCCTTTTAGTAACAGTTTTTCTCTTGGCCTGTCATCTTCAGCCCATTGATTAATTGGAAAATATTCATTATCAGGTTCTGCCATGGTTACACTATTTATGAAGAACCAAAGGTAAGGTAATTTTTGATTTTTGAACAAATAAAAAAAGGCCCCCGCCTGACG
The DNA here is from genome assembly GCA_029933495.1 of Bacteroidales bacterium. Lineage (GTDB taxonomy): Bacteria > Bacteroidota > Bacteroidia > Bacteroidales > JAADJA01 > JAADJA01. The sequence continues at coordinate 2,626 of JAOZOC010000051.1, read as the reverse complement.
GCAGGGACCCAACCCAAAAGCCATGAAAAAAAAAGATCTTTGCTATAAAGCGTTAACCTGCTTTGCAAGTTTCGACTTAAGATTCGCAGCTTTATTTTTATGTATGATATTTCTTTTTGCAACACTATCAATCAGTGCAGCTATTTTAGGAAACTGATCTGCAGCTTCTTTCTTGTCTGTTATTGAACGAAATGTTTTAACTGCATTACGCATTGTTCTTGCATAATATCTGTTATGCAACCTTCTTTTCTCGTTCTGACGAATTCTTTTTATTGCTGAAATATGATTTGCCATATCTTAATTATTTATATCCTCTTTCCAATTTATTTTTGGGGCTGCAAAGATATACAAAAATTTATAATAACAACTTTTTTTTAAAAAATTTCTAAACCAAAGCTGATGGCACAAAGATAATAAAAATAAATAACATTAATATTGATGCTTAAATAAATAATTATACCTTTGCCGCCTGTTTGGGGAAAGATTTGATTGATTGCAACCCCGGTAAAAAATGCTAAAAATAGTTTTGTTACCGCCTACCAATCAATATCCTCCAAAAATAATTTATAAAAATAATAATTTAAATTTTATACAAATGGGATATTTATTCACTTCAGAATCAGTTTCAGAAGGTCATCCTGACAAGGTTGCAGATCAGATTTCAGATGCTATTTTGGATTATTTTCTTGCATATGACGCAAGTTCGAAAGTGGCAGTGGAAACTATGGTTACTACTGGGCAGGTTATTGTTGCCGGAGAGGTTCATTCTTCGGCATACGTTGATGTTCAACAGGTTTCACGCGATGTCATAAACAACATTGGTTATACTAAGGGAGCCTATATGTTTGAAGGTAACTCCTGTGGGATTCTTTCTGCTATTCACGAACAGTCAGGCGATATTCGTCAGGGTGTTGACCGGGAAGAAAAATATAGCCAGGGTGCCGGAGACCAAGGGATGATGTTTGGCTATGCAAGCAAAGAGACTGATGATTTTATGCCTCTGAGCCTTGATATTTCACACATACTTCTTCAGGAGCTTGCAGCAATAAGAAAAGAGGGAGTCAATATGACCTACCTCAGGCCTGACTCAAAATCACAGGTTACCATTGAATATAATGATGACAACAAACCGGAGAGAGTGCATACAATTGTTGTTTCAACTCAGCACGACCAGTTTATGGAAGACGATGATGAGATGCTGGCTAATATAAAAAAGGATGTACGCGACATTTTGATTCCACGAACTAAGAAATTATTACCTGAAAGAGTTCAGAAATTATTTGATGATGACTTTATTCTGCACGTAAATCCAACAGGAAAATTTGTTATTGGTGGACCTCACGGAGATACCGGCCTTACCGGAAGAAAAATAATCGTTGACACTTATGGTGGAAAAGGAGCTCATGGCGGGGGAGCTTTTTCCGGCAAAGACCCTTCAAAGGTTGACCGCTCGGCAGCGTACGCCGCCCGGCATATTGCAAAAAATATGGTTGCCGCAGGTGTTGCAGATGAAATTCTTGTCCAGCTATCCTATGCAATTGGTGTTGCTGAGCCTGTAGGTATTTTTGTTGACACATACGGAACTTCAAAAACAGGATTATCTGACGGTGAAATCGCAGAGAAGATAAAAACACTTTTCGACCTCCGTCCTGCTGCCATTGAAGAGAGGTTAAAACTCAGAAACCCTATTTACCTCGAAACAGCATCATACGGACATATGGGAAGAACTCCGGTTGAAGTCATTAAGAAATTCTCATCACCATATAATGGAAACAAAGAGGTTAAGGTTGAGCTTTTTACATGGGAAAAGCTTGATTTTGTTGACAAGATCAAAGAAGAGTTTGGAATTTAAATCAAACCTGATATTAATCAAATTGTGAATTTTTAGATTTAGCTATTACCATCATTGAGAGGAATAAACAGGTATTTGGTATTATTCCAAAGATGCTGCTCAAGTTATTTCTTTTATATTCTAATGGAATGGTGGGTTATCGCATTTTCCAAGCTGACATCCGGTTAAAACTCCAGACAAGGAATTAAAACTTCACAGTCTTCCTCTTCTTCTCAAAATAGGCAATACCTTCGGGTTTACCGATACTTCGGATGAGGTCTTCGAACATCACTTCGAATAGTGTTTCAAATGAAAATTTTTCTGGCGGGAAGAGGTCGGGATTATGAATATCAATCAGCCGGCTAATATAAAGCCTTGCGAGAAGCTCAATACTAAGATCATCCCGATAAATACCCTGATTAACACCTTTGGTGATATTAATTTGTATTTTATCAAATACGAATTGAATGCGTTTATCGAAATGTACCTGGTAAATAACAGGATATTTTTCTTTAAGGTTAACCGTTATAGCAGGGCTAACAAGAACGAAGTCCTTTGCCACCTCTTTACTAACCGTGAGCAGTATATCTATAGCATTAACGCCTTCGAAATTATGAGACAGGAAAATAGCCTCAAATTTCTGCCTTTCAAGTTCAAGAAGTTTTTCAATCAGCTCTTTTTCGGAGGAAACGTACTTTCTTATCTCTGCCTCAGGAACACCTAATTCGCGCTCAATCTTTTTGAACGATAAATCTTTCAATTTGCGCTTTTTTGCAGAATAACGTATCTTTTTTT
>JAOZOC010000527.1 GCA_029933495.1 Bacteroidales bacterium | reverse complement strand
AAACGGGTTTTTAGACTAAATCTTTTAGGTCTTCAAGACCTGTAAGGTCTAAGATATTTAATATGTTGGATTCATTGCTTAATTAGAGACTGAGACCTTTGCAAGGTAAAATCAGAATTATAACTCATAATATCAGCCCACTGGGCACACAAAGAAAAAGCAGCTCCGGAAACCGAAACTGCTTTAATGAAATATCAATATAAAGTGTTATTGAAACTCAATTTCCAACAACAAACCTACTTTTTGCTTTTCTTCAGCTTTTTAGCAGCCTTTTTAGCTTTCTTCTCCTGCTTTTTCCTAACAACAGCCTGAGCAGCAGAGAGACGAGCAATAGGAACGCGGAATGGTGAACAACTTACGTAATCGAGCCCGACACCGTTACAGAATTCAACTGAAGAAGGCTCACCACCATGCTCGCCACAGATGCCGAGTTTGATATCCTTACGTGTTTTGCGACCTTTCTTAACAGCCATCTTAATCAGTTGCCCTACACCTGTCTGGTCCAGAGCCTGGAAAGGATCGACATCAAGGATCTTCTTTTCAAGATATATTGGCAGGAATTTACCAATATCATCTCTTGAATATCCAAAAGTCATCTGTGTCAGGTCGTTTGTTCCAAATGAGAAGAATTCGGCTGATTTTGCCATCTCATCAGCTGTGAGTGCAGCTCTTGGAACTTCAATCATTGTTCCAACCAGATAATCTATTTTTTCACCTCTTTCTTTAAATACCTTTTTAACAGTTGAACGTACAAGTTGTTCCTGCATTTTCAATTCTGCAAGAGTACCTGTTAAAGGAATCATGATTTCTGGTACGGCCTTAATACCTTTTTTCTTAAGATTAAGAGCCGCTTCAATAATGGCGCGTGCCTGCATTTCCGAAATCTCAGGGTATGTGTTGCCAAGTCGGCAGCCTCTGTGGCCTAGCATTGGATTCACTTCGTCCAGTTCTTCTATTTTAGCTTTAATTACTTCAAGTGTTACTCCCATAGTGTCTGCCATTTCCTGCTGTCCTTTCTCTTCGTGAGGTACAAACTCATGAAGTGGTGGGTCAAGGAGGCGGACAGTAACAGGAAGGTCGTGCATTGCTTCGAAAATACCTTCAAAGTCTGTACGTTGGATTGGAAGCAGCTTGTCGAGAGCTTTTCTCCTGCCTGCTTCATCTTCGGCAAGAATCATCTCACGCATTGCTACAATCTTGTCATCACCGAAGAACATATGCTCTGTACGTGTAAGACCGATACCTTGTGCTCCGAAGTCACGGGCTACCTGTGCATCGTGCGGTGTGTCTGCATTTGTTCTGACAAGCATTCTGGCTTTTTTATCAGCAAGTTTCATCAACTCATCAAAATCGCCACTCATTTCGGCTTCTGTAGTTCCTATTTCACCTTTGAAAACCTCTCCTGTTGTGCCATTCAGTGATATATAGTCACCTTCTTTAAAGGTAATACCATCACATGACAGAGTTCTTTCTTTATAATTAATTTTAATACCACCAGCACCCGATACACAACATTTTCCCATACCGCGGGCAACGACAGCAGCGTGTGAAGTCATACCACCTCTTGCAGTAAGGATACCTTCTGCAACGTTCATTCCTTTGAGATCTTCAGGAGATGTTTCAATTCTGACAAGAATTATCTTTTTGTTGTCAGCAGCCCACTCTTCAGCTTCGTCAGCGTGGAAAACTATCTGGCCTGTAGCAGCACCCGGAGAAGCAGGAAGTCCTTTAGCAACGACTTGTCCACTTGCAATAGCTTTTTTATCAAAAACAGGGTGAAGCAGTTCGTCAAGTTTGTTTGGCTCAACACGCATAATTGCCTCATTGGCACTAATTTTACCTTCCTTCAGCATATCCATAGATATCTTTACCATAGCAGCACCGGTACGTTTTCCGCTTCTGGTTTGTAACAGCCATAGTTTTCCATCCTGCATTGTGAATTCAAGATCCTGCATGTCAGTATAGTGGTTTTCCAGCTTTTCCTGAGTTTCGTCAAGTTCTTTGTACACTTTAGGCATCAGCTCTTCTAGTGAAGGATATTTAGTGCTTCTTTCTTCTTCAGAAACGTGAGCAAGTTTAGCCCAACGTAGTGAACCTTCTTTTGTAATCTGCTGAGGTGTACGTGTTCCGGCAACAACATCTTCACCCTGTGCATTGATGAGATATTCTCCATTGAATATGTTTTCACCTGTTGCGGCATCCCTGGTAAAGGCAACACCCGTTCCCGAGTTATCACCCATATTTCCGAATACCATAGCCTGTACGTTAACGGCAGTTCCCCATTCGGCAGGAATATCGTTAAGTTTTCTGTAAAGAATAGCACGTTCGTTCATCCAGCTTCCGAAAACAGCCATTACCGATCCCCAAAGTTGTTCCCATGGATCTTCCGGGAAGTCGTGACCGGTTTGCTTTTTAATGGCATCTTTAAATCTTTTAACCAGTTCTTTAAGATCGTCAGTTGAAAAGTCGGTATCAAGTGTTACGCCTTTTTCTTCTTTCAGATTTTCGATTATCTCCTCAAAGGGGTCAATATCTTCTTTCGATTCGGGTTTCATTTCAAGAACCACATCGCCATACATCTGCACAAATCTTCTGTACGAGTCCCAGGCAAATCTTGGATTTCCGGTTTTCTTTGCAATTCCTTCAACAGCATCGTCATTAAGTCCGAGGTTAAGAACTGTGTCCATCATACCGGGCATTGAAGCTCTGGCACCTGAACGTACGGAAACAAGACAAGGATTCACTTTGTCGCCGAATTTCGTTCCCATGATATTCTCTATATTCCTGATCCCGTTTTCGACGTCGGCTTTGATAAGATCAACAACTTTATCTCTGCCTTCCGAGTAATAAAGTGTGCAGACTTCGGTTGTGATTGTAAATCCAGGAGGAACCGGAACACCTATAAGGTTCATCTCAGCAAGGTTGGCACCTTTGCCTCCAAGTAAATTTTTCATGGAAGCATCACCTTCGGCTTTTTTATTTCCAAAGGTATAAACAAGTTTTT
>JAOZOC010000526.1 GCA_029933495.1 Bacteroidales bacterium | reverse complement strand
GTGTTGCTGCATTTGCTGCAAGAACACCAAGGTGATTTCTGTGCCAGACTACAATATAGAGATCGTGAGTCAGTGTTGCACTTGCAAACTGCATATTAGAAACTCCGTCGAGGCCGACTACCGAACCGTCTTTCAGCAGGAACCCGGCTCTTTTCTCTATGACAGATGCAGGATTTGCATTGGCTGCACTTGTAGCATCACGAAGTTCCACAAGTACCCAGTCAACCACATTGGAATTGGGTATTGATGCAACACTTTCAGTGCCTGTATAATCCCAAGGTGAAGTGTTATACGGCTGTGTAAACGGCATCTCTCCACCACTATTAAGACTGGCTAACATTTCAGTACCTGAATAAGGCCCTTCAAGATAAACCAGCAGGTCAAGATTTATTCCTGTAATACTCACTGAAACAGGCTGTTGAAAACCTTGTGTAAGAATGATTGAGCCGTTGGAATATGTTTCTGTGGCAATCTCGCCGAGTGTCCAGCTTAATGAAGCATTGGTTCCCTGATAATAATCTCCTGATGAGGCAACTACCTGAGGAGAAACGGATTGTGCCGACAAAAAGAAAGGCAAAAGCACAACCGACAGAAATATGGTAAATGTTTTCATAATAAATACTTTTTGGTTTTCAAGAAGCAAAAGTATGCTTTTTAAATTTATAAAGCAACTTAAATTGTATTTTTTTTATTCAATACGTATCCAAAATAATAAATAAGTTACTTTTGCTGAAACAACAATTCCAGATAATATGAAACACTTTAAAAAACTTATCTTTTTTCTGTTTGTATATCAAATATTTCCAGCTGCCATTGCTCAAAATGTCAATGGAGTAATATTATCAGATTCTGCAAATATCACGGTAGTAAAACTTTGGGGAACACACTATGAAAGAGGTTTTGCCTATGGTTATCTGGTGGGAGATAAAATTAGTGATATGGTAAACGGATATATAAAACCCGTTTTTGGAATCTATATGGATGCCGCCAGACAGATTATCATAGACGGTGATGACCTGAGTATAGATTCCGTTTATGTAACAGAGGCTATGGCTGTAATTGACGGAATGAATGAAGCCGGAACCAATTATGAGAACATTGATTACATTGACGGATTGGTTTTTAACTCTTTTCTTGATGTTATGAAATTACTCGGGTTTTCAGATGATACCTTCGGCTGTTCTAGTCTAATGTCGTGGGGTGATGCAACATCAGGCACGCCTTTAAACGGGATGTCGGTTATTTCAAGACATATGGACTGGACGCCCAATCAGACACTTATTGACAACCAGGTTCTTGTTATACATAATCCTTCCGAAGAGGATGAGCAACCCTGGGCAATGGTCGGTTTTGCAGGTCAGATGAGCGTTTTATCGGGTTTTAATGAGAATATTGCCGTTTTTCAGCATATGATGAGTGATTTTATCAGTGTGACATATCACGGACTTCATTATGAACCTATTTGGATAACGTTGCGAAAAGCCATTGAAAAGGCCGATTTTAATACTGATGGTGAAAACAATACACAAGATGTTCGTGATGCAATTGAACTTAATACAAATGGTTATGCTAACGGATACATAGTTACTTCTTTGGCTCCTTCAACTGCCGGTGCCGACAGTCTTATTGCAATGGTTGCAGAGCTTACTCCGCAAAATCCAAAACTAACATTCAGAAGCAATTCATATCCGGATGACATTCCCGGAGACAACTTGTATGCTGCTAATTTTGAAATAAAAAGAAATAACCACAACCACTATTGCAACAGATATTATGCTGTTATGAACGCAATTGACGATGGTCTGGAAATTGGTGAAGACGAAAACTGGCAGATTATGAAAAACAATTCAAACGGCCAAAGTGGAAATCTCCAGTTTATGCAATTTATTCCGGAACTTAACTCTTTTAAGCTTACTGTTTATCACAACGGTACTCCGGCATATCTGAACAATCCGGTTATTTATAATGTCAGCGAACTGTTGTCTCTTTCAACTAACGTTAATAATGCTGAACTACCAGGTATCAATATTTACCCGAATCCGGTGAATAAGATTCTTTATGTAAATGTTAACGAAAAAGATATTGGCTCCGATTATTTGATTATTTCCGGTGACGGCAGAATAATGATAAAGGGTCTGATAACAGATGTATCGTTTTCAATTAATACAGACAGTTTGAAAAGAGGAGTTTATTTTATAAAAACCGGGAGGTCTTCTGCAAAGAAATTTATTAAATCCAATTGATTTGAATATGTCATTTTCATCTGTAAGTAATAACAAATCTGATTTCAGGGAAATAAAGCAAAAGGCAGCGAGGTTTTGTGCATACCAGGAGCGATGCATTAGTGATGTAAAGCGAAAACTAAGCTCTATGCAGATAATGGAAGAAGAGGCAAATACGATTATTGATGAACTGACAAATGAAGGTTTTATAAATGAAGAGAGGTTTGCGAAAATTTTTACAAGCGGCAGGTTCAGGTTGAAAGGATGGGGAAAGATAAAGATATACAAAGCATTGCAGGCAAAAGGAATACAGAATACGGATATCAGAAAAGCTTTGGACGAAATTGATGAAACCGAATACACGCAAACGCTAAAAACAATTTTGAAAAAGAAAGAAAGAGAACTGACAGAAGATGATTTTGCAAAAAGAAAGCAAAAACTTGTTAATTTTGCACTCGGAAGAGGTTTTGAAAGCAGTCTGGTTTGGGATGTGATAGAAGATATGATGTAGAATAGACAAAGGCCAAAAATGAAATCCCAAATAAATCAAATTTTTTAAATTCCAATGACCAAACATTTATAAATGTTTGTAATAATTATTTGGGGTTTATTTGATATTTGTGTATTGAAACCTGGATTTTATTTGAGTTTTGGATTTTGAGTTTTGAATTTTAATACAACAGATAATGATATTAAAAGAACAGATAAAAGATTTACGTGAGAGGCTTGAAGCCTTGAGGAGGTTCCTTTGACATTGACACAAAGTTAAAACAGATAGAGGAAGAAGAGCT
>JAOZOC010000525.1 GCA_029933495.1 Bacteroidales bacterium | reverse complement strand
CAAAGAACGTTGTTGTATTATAATCATAACCAATATTTACACTCTCAATATATAAGTTTCCGCCATTGTCTAAGTAACTCATTAATTTTTCCTGGTCTGTTACATTTACAAACCCGGGAGGTGTGAGACCTCAGCTCACACAGAAACAGCCCATCGTCACAAAGACAATTTCATAGTCATCAAGTTCATTTGGTAAAGATTTACAAAAATCATAATCATAACCTGCCAGATCCAAAGCTCTTGTCAAAGCTGTGGAAGGCTGAATTTCATCACCTTGTTCAGGGTCTGTTACCGTTTCTATATCATTATCGTTATCCCAAACCAGAATACTAAAATCAATATCGGGATTGATACGAACAAAATGGCTTTTTGAAATATTATTACCGGTGAATTCATCACCATCAAAGGTAACAACTCCGTAAAATGCAGTATTGTATGCAGCATAGGACGACCAGTTAAAACTATATGACCTGGTTTCCTGAGACTGAATTTGCTCAGTATCGTCAACGGAGCCAATCAAATCACCTGTTTTGTAATCAAATAGTTTAACAGTGAAATCAGAGACTGGCTGAGTGCCAAGGTTTTTAACCTGTACATCCCAGATACCCGGCATTTGAAGATCAACCTGAATAGGACCAGAAATATCAACAACTGCAAGATCGGTATTTAAATTTGCATTCAGTTTAATTTCAAAAATATTCCACCAGTTCCAGTTATATGTTGTAGCTCCATAAGTCCGGAATCTGAACTGAACATCCATTCCTTCATACTCGCTAATCTGAATGGCAAGTTCTTCTCCTGAGGTTACCCCCCAGTTTCCGTTGCTCAAAGCATAGCTCCATATTATATCTTCCTGGTCTCCGTAAATAACTGATATTTCAGCAACTTCATCCGAACTGGTATAAAACACATCTAAGTACTGCTTTATAACCATTTCATTTGTATTCTCAATTAAATGGATAACAGGTGAGGTACATGAAAAATCAAAATTCTGAACTTCAGGAGACCAGTAAAACACCATCATCCCACCTGAAATACTCCAGTTTCCATCTGAATTCCAGCCCTGATTTGTAAAAAAATCATCAGACCAGTAAGTTGTTTGTGCAATTATTGGCAACTTAAAAAGTAATACCATCAGCACAATAAAATAAAATCGCTTCATAAGGATTAAGTTAAATTACAACTAAATATATAGAAATATAGATTCTTTGTTCTAAAAGACAGTTTATAATTAAAAAGGTTGTATCACCAATCTATAAATTCTAATTTAAAAATTCCAAAAATATAAACTACCTCTTAAGTTATTCCAACACTAATTTTTTCGTTTCTATCAGGTTCTTTCCTTTTAAACGAATAAAATAAATTCCTTTTTTCAGTCCTTGGGCCGGTATCTGAAAAGTATTATTTCCGTCTGTATCTGACAGTGATTGAGTCTTTAAAATACGACCGTTTACATCAAGAATCTCCAAAATAAATTGCTGCTCATTCAGTATTTGCTGCGACAATCTGATATTTATAAAGTCGGTTGCAGGATTTGGATACATAGTAAACAACTGTTCTTTAACATTAGTGGAAATACTGTTTAGATTCACAAATTCAATATCAGCATTTACTCCGTTTAATATATCGAAAGCTCTTCTGTTTTTATATGGAATATTTAAAAAGTCATAAGCAGTGACAATAGTATCGCTGCCGGTTATGAAAGCCTGAATCTGTATGTTTTGTAAAACAAGTTCCACGCCAGCACTATCACTGTAATTTATTGAGTCTGGCAAATCCATAAAGTATGTTTTCTCAATCAGGTCGCCTTCCTGCGGAATTCCAAGTGTGTCGCCCCAGATATTTGAGACAAACATCCTGAACATCTCTTTGTGAACATATTCGTCACCCGCCTGGGGAACTCCTGACTGAGCGCTTTTAAGTCCGTTCTGGGTCAATGAAACTATAAGGTAATTTGAGTCGGCTGAAGATGAAGTGTAATAACATTCCACCCTGACTTTCAGTTTTCTCTGAATTGTATCAATAGAGGCAATTGCCCCAATATTAACAGTTGCATCCTGATTTGTGACTTCTGAAATCTGCTCTAAAAACTGGGTTGTATCGGTTACCACACCGTTTTCGACACCATCACCATCAATGCAAACCGTGGGGTATGACCAGACAACTCTGTATAGCTCAGATTCTTCCTCCCAGTAAGCAAAATGGTCAACCACAAAATCGCCTTCTGCCGTTCTGAAATCAGGCTCTCCTGAATTTGGTGCTGCAAAGTTTCCTGTATGAAACGACAAGGCCACAACTTGTGGATAATGCGCTTTTGAAACTGCAATTGCTTCGTGTGCGTGCGGACAAGATACACAATGAATTCCGGTAAAATCGTAAATAACCGGAGTTTTCTTTTCAATATCAGTTGACACCAGTGTTTGACTGATAACTCCAAAGCTGTAGAAAAGAGAAAACAGTATTATACCGAAAGAAATCAAGTTTGCTTTTTTATAAACTTGATTTTTTCGAGTATTAACTGGTTCTAAGAAGGTTTGCTTTTGCAAACCTGTCAAGAACCAGTATAAAATGAATCTCAATTGTTTTGTTGGGCTTGAATGTTTCATTCGTCTATTATTTTATAATTCATTTATATTCTGCATAATATGTTTTGTCACGATTTTCGGCTTCGCCATCGAAAATCTCGCCAAAACTATCTATTACTTATTTTTATTACCACGGGCTGAAGCCCGTGGCTACTGATATTTAGCCCCGATGGGGCTTGCAATCATTCTTCCGGCCTGTAACATCCTTTGTGTAATGTGTCTGCGAACCGTCATATGTGATTCATATGTTTAAAATGTAGTATTATTTAACAACTATCTTTTTTGAAAGCAGCTTGTTGCTTTTTGTATAAATATTTAGAATGTATAAGCCTGTTGGTAAACAGGATATATCAATGTTAAAGTATGATTGACAAGCGTGGACGCTTGTCTCATTCGTAGTGTTAGAGTATAGAACTTGCCGGCCTGTTTTA
>JAOZOC010000524.1 GCA_029933495.1 Bacteroidales bacterium | reverse complement strand
TTTCCCGATCAATTTTAAAAACTGAATCAGGCATTCCCAGATCAAAGAGCGTTTTTTCTATTTCGTTTTCAAATTCATTAAATACCTTCATTCGCTTTGCTGAAATCCTCTCAGCCTGTTCAAATATATATGTTTTTGTCTTTTCGAGTTTGGAATTCAGTTTCTTTATACTTTCCTCCAATGAGGTAATTCCCAAAAGCTTTCCTGATAATTCATTATGTATATCAATAAGCTCTTCAACGGTTTTAACCCTGTGTTTTTGCTCCAGCCTGTAAAGTTCATTCAATCTGTCTGATACTTTCTCAGCATTTCCCGGATCGTAACTGACCTGTTGCTCCAGATTACCAATTTCGTTAGCAATATCTCTTAATTCAATGGATGTACTTTCCAGCCTTTTACTTGTTTCGGAAAGTTTATCACTGTAATTTTCAATTTTCGATAGATATCCTGTTGCCGACGACAGGCTTGCAAGAGTTCCGGTCTCTTCATTTTCAAGTGTTGAAAGTGCAGAATAGAGATTATTTTTTATATCTTCAGCATGCTCAAATATTTCCAGTTCCTGTTCCAGTTTTAACTGCTCTCCTTCCATAAGACCTGCATTTTCAAGTTCATTAAACAAAAACTGAAAATAATCCTGCTCTGCTTTTGATCGCTTCTCCTCCTCAATAAGCTCTTTTATATCCGACCTGAGTTTTTGATATGAAAGGAAATCACTTTTATATTGATTAACGATTGAAGCTATCCCTGCAAAGCTGTCAATTACAGCCAGTCTAAAGTTCGTATCATTAAGTGTCAGCATTTGATGCTGTGAATGTATATCAATCAGTTTATCTCCAAGTTCTTTTAGGATGGTAAGATTAACAGGAGTATCATTAATGAATGCTCTCGATTTCCCATATGGAGTAATCTCTCTTCTCAAAAATATTCTGTCATCATAATCCAGGTCGTGCTTGGCAAAAAAATCCTTTAAAAAATAATTTTTTATCTCAAATGTACCCTCTACAATACATTTTTTTGACTTATCAAGCAACACCTTAGTATCTGCTCTTTTTCCAAGTATAAGGTTGATAGCTCCCAAAAGAATTGATTTTCCGGCTCCGGTCTCACCTGTTATGACAGACAAACCTTTGCCAAAATCAATTTCCAGACTTTGAATCAATGCATAATTCTTTATTGAGATATGAGTAACCATAATTCAGGAAAAAGTAAAACAAGATGCAAATTTAATAAAGTAATTCGAATATGCCTTACTTATTTATTTTTGAGTATTCGGATGCATTGGCAGGATCTATCTCTTTCATGACGTTTATTACATTTGATTTTTCATCAGGTTTCCCTTCTTTAAAAATATTGATAATTTCATCCCGCTTAGCATCAATAATCAGCCTTAAACCAAATAAACCAGGTTTCTCATCATAAACATTTTTAAGCGAGTTAATACTTTGAGATAATGTGATCCTGGCTTTATCAGCATTGTCGTACATATTATCCATACCCATTCTGTGGTACTGATATAGGAAAGTGTGCAAATCTTTGTATCTGCTATTTGTATAGTTTTCAGTAAACCAATATCTGTTCTTGTCACTTTCAAAAGCCTGCCATCCAGGATAACCTGAACTTTGAGCTGCATTTATAACCACCTCTGCCTTTGAATAAAACGGGGCTCCTCCATTAGGCGAAAAAGTATCAAATTCCATCCCTAATATCATATACAAATAATAAGCAAAAACAGATGTAATGTTCGATGTAAAAGTATTTTCCTGAAAATCCAATGGGTCGAATTCTACATATTGAAAATCAAAATCGTCATCCATATAATTTAGAAGTGGCGCGGTATATGCAGAGTTGAATACCGGCCGTCCGACAACTACGTTTAATGTTGCTTTGAAAACATCATTCTGTCTTTCCTGTATCGTAATAACAAAATTTGCTTCAATCCTTTCATTTTGCTTAAAATCAACACCTGTCCAGGTTCTATTATTTAAAAATTCAAACAGCGCATTTTGTAACGTTTGGTAAATCTGCTTATCTGTTCCCTGAATCTGTCTTGAATCAATCTGTATCTGACAATTGAATTCCTGACCAATAGAAGATAATGATATTGATAACAATCCGATGATAAGGAAATTACGCATAAAGCTATTATTTAATTAAATATAGTTAATTAGTTGTGTTTGTGCTGATTAAATAGATGCGATTTAAAATATCCTTTGCAACCTCATTTTTAGATTTCAGCTCAAACTCCTGAATATCCTCACCTTTCCCAATCAATTTGATCATATTAGTGTCATATCCAAATCCAGCCCCTTTATCTTTCAATGAATTAAGAACGATCAAATCAAGCTTTTTCTTGTTCAGTTTGGCCAGAGCATTAATAGTTTCGTTTTCAGTTTCAAGGGCAAATCCCACAAGTATCTGGTTATTACGTTTTCTATTTCCAAGTTCTGCCAGAATATCTACTGTAGGTTTAAGATCAATGGTCAGAGTTTCTCCTTTCTTCTTAATCTTTTCATCAGCAACATCTTTTGGTGTATAATCAGCAACAGCAGCGGTCATTACAGTTATGTCAGCAGATTCAAAGTATGAAAGACAAGCTTTATGCATTTCTTTTGCAGATGTCACGTTACTAATATGTATGTTCCGATGCTCCAAAGAAATATTAACAGGACCGGAAACAAGTTCAACAATCGCTCCTCTGTCAGCAAATTCTTTGGCAATAGCATATCCCATTTTCCCGGAAGAATGATTTCCAATAAACCTAACAGGATCAATCGCTTCATAAGTCGGCCCGGCTGTAATAAGAACCTTTTTCCCATTAAAATCCAGCTTTGTTTCAAAAAATGAATTCAGAATATCCATTATTTTTTCAGGCTCCTCCATTCTGCCTACTCCACAAAGTCCGCTTGCAAGCTCCCCTGATGTAGGTTGAATAACTTGATTTCCAAATGATTTCAGAATTTCAATATTTTTGCTGGTAGAAGAATGCCTGAACATATCAAGATCCATTGCAGGAGCAATAA
>JAOZOC010000523.1:1600-3020 GCA_029933495.1 Bacteroidales bacterium | reverse complement strand
TTGCCCGGAGTATTGAATTTAAAAATGTTAAGGGTGATATCGGAAGACTGATGTCTCAGATACCGGCAGATTCATCAAACACAGAGCCCCGGAATACCGGTAATGATTCCTGGGAATTTGTTGCTGAAAAGTTGGTTGCGGAATCTTCTTACATTAAATATAAAGATGAAGAGAAGACTTATGAGCTGATTCTTGATATCGGATATGGAACTTTAGAACTTGGCTTATTTAATTTTGACACGTTGATTTCTGTTAATAGAGTTGACTTGAATAATACAAAAGTCAGTTTTGAATCCTTAACGAATGTTGAAGACTCATCTTCTGTTGAGTTTGCAGATATCAGGGTTGACAAAGCTTCTCTCCACAACTCGGAGTTTACCTATATTGATACCCCGGGTGCTTTTCGGTTTTATGCCGGTGGCGAAGCCGTGAATGCTGATGACCTTCTTGTTGACATAAATAATGAGGCTGTTACAATAAGCAATGGCTATTCCAAAAATACGACTTGCAGTGTTAAGTATTTAGAAAAGATTGTTGAACCAGATTCATTAGATATGGACTGGGGACAATATCTCTGGAGAGTGGTCGGTGATGAACTTTCGCTTGAAGGGTTCAGGTTTACTCTTGATTATTTGTGGGAACCTGACCCGGCAGGCCATTTCAACAATTCTCATATGGATATCAATAATCTGGCAGGCAGGTTGACTGATTTTGTTTTGGATAAAGATACTTTGACCGTTGGTGTTCATAATCTGAGTGCAAAAGAGAAAAACGGCCTTGCTGTTTTGAAAATGGATGGAGATTTGGTGCAGGCCGGCCCCGGTTTTATTGTGAATGATTTGAAAATTCAGACTGAAATGTCGGAGTACCTGATGAACCTGAATACCACAATTAGCCCTACAAATTACAACAGTATTAATGATAAGGATATTTCCCTGCAAATGGAAATGAAGTGTGAAAACTGGAATGATATTGACTATTTCTATCCGTTTATTGACACTCTTGATATGCTGTCGGATGATTTTGGAAACTATAGCTTTAACCTGCTGACTGATATTTCGGGAACACCTGATGACATTTCGTTAGAAAAATTTGTCTTTAGTTTGCTCGATTCAACACAATTAGTGACTGATGGTGAATTAAAAGGATTGTTGAGCGGAGATTCCACAAAAATGAAGTTCAATATTGAAAAGCTGATGACCACAAAAAGTGACCTGGTGCAAATATTGAATGAAACTCCCGGTGATTCTTCCTGGACGATTCCGCAATATATAATTGTTAATGGGGCAATGAGTAGCGATGATTGTGGATACCGGTTTGCCGGTGATATTGAGTCTGATATTGGTGAAGTAAATGTGCGGGAGTTAAAAATTGGTCAGGGAGAAATACCCGAATTCAGAACAGATTTGTCAGCTAATCT
>JAOZOC010000523.1:0-1500 GCA_029933495.1 Bacteroidales bacterium | reverse complement strand
AGCAGAATATTTTTATTGATGCGGATATCGGCAAAATTGACCTTTCTGAACTGAATCTGTTTGATGACGACCTGAAACTTAGAGGTAAAGGGGTGTTTGCAATAAATGTTTCCGGGAATAGGTTCTACAATATTGAGGCAAAAGTTCAAAGCCTTGACCTTTGCTTTTCGGATACGCTTTACAAGATGCACCCGGCTGAAATGTCATTTCTGACAAATGACAGCAGTACTGTTTTTAAACTGGCAAGCTATTACTATAATCTTGATTTTTCGGCCTGTAATTATGTAACAGATGTTGTAAATTCGCTGATTAATTTACCCGGTTATTACCTTTCCGGTTCTGAAAATGATTCGGTAAAGTTTTATCTGCCCGAAATGAGTGTCTCAGGTGAACTGAAGTATCCCGAAGCATTTGCCCGTATCTTCTTTCCCGGGTTTCCCTCTTTTGAAAAACTTACTGTTGACGGAAAATACAGCAGAAAAACCGATGAAATTGACTTTAGTCTGTTATTGCCACACCTTGAGTATAATTCAGTATTTGCCGATACTCTCAGATTTGCTGTTTCCGGCAACTCCAAAGAGCTGAATTACGAAAGTGAATCGGGATTCAGAGTAGAGGATATGATGTCAGGGAGGCTTGACATTGACGGACACTTTAAAAACTCCGAACTTATAACCACGCTCATTTATCGTGACACATATTTAAATCAATACTTGAATTTAACTGCCAAAATTGACACATCCGGCAATAATACAATCATTCAAATTATTCCCGACAGTCTGATATTCAGCTACGACAAGTGGATAATGAACCCTGAAAACAGAATAGTTATCAGTGATACTTCCATTTCAATAAATGATTTCGAATTAAATAGCGCCGGACAACAAATATTTATCGGAACATATCCTGAAAATAACCCGGAAAATGTTGAGCTAAAGCTAAAAGATTTTCAGCTTGGCAGTCTCGAACACCTGTTTGACCTTGATACAATTGTGGTTGGAGTTGCAAATGCAGATTTTAAATTCTCAGATATTTATGAAAATCTGAAAATTGACGGAGACCTTGCAATATCCGGTTTTAGTGTGGATGAGTTTGATGCCGGTGAGTTAAACCTTTCGGAGTTCAGTTTCTCCGACAGCCTTGTGAAAGCAAAAATGAGTATTACCGGACCAAAAGAGGATATTGCTGTTACAGGGAGTTATCTGTTTGATAATGAGAAGTCACCGTTGAAGATAGTTTTGGATATGAAAAGTTTTGATATCAGCGATTTGAATTATTTACTTGAAGATTACATAAATAATGCGAAAGGGAATTTGTCAGGGAAGATTATTGTTGCAGGAAGTGCTGATTACCCTGTGATTAACGGAAATGTTAATTTTGATAATGCCGGTATCGGTATAAACTCGCTGAATAATTATTTTACTATTGGAAATGAAAATATTGCAATAAAAAATAATGTAATTGATTTTAATAAGCTCTCAATAGCAAATAAAAAAGGCC
>JAOZOC010000050.1 GCA_029933495.1 Bacteroidales bacterium | reverse complement strand
GGATAATGAATATTATAGACAGAAAAGAGCTCAAAAAGTACCTTAATCCACTTTTTCGTTCTTTTTTTTAAAGATAATAATTTATAAATTGCAAACTTAGGATGTATATATCTCATAGCGGGTATAAGCAGATATTGAGCAGCTACGAGCATATACCGCAAAATTAAACGAATTTTGCTACCTTTGCGGGGTATTTAAAGGTTTGTGTGGTTTAGACCGCTACGAGCCAAATAACTGGACGTTGGGCTTAATTTATGTCACAAAAAAATTATCCATTGGTCTTTAAAGTTTTATACTGTTTTCTGGTCACTTGTTTCATTGGTGGCTCATTTCAAAAATCATTTAGTCAGGTAATCAATTATGAGACAAAAGTCACTATTAATGACAATGGTAAAAAAACTACCAAAAGAACTGTTTTAGTACAGGTAAATAATAAACAGGAGAATTGGTTATCACATATTGAGATGGCACATAACCCTAAACAAGATTTTTCATTTAATTATGCCAGCATTGTTGATATATATGGGAATACAATAAAAAAACTTAAAAAGAAGGAGCTTATCACCCGAAACGAGCTTTCTTACCAGGCGTTTTATCAGGATGACTTAATTACTGAATTTGATCTGTACTGGAATCAATATCCATATAGAGTTGAATACTCTTATACAATTGAAGAAGATGAATATCTATATATAGCCTGGTGGACCCCTGTTCTTTACACTAAGGTGCCGACAATAGAATGTTCACTGGAGATTAATCTTCCATTAGATTATAAAATCCATATTAATTCTTCGGGGAATATAACCTGCGAGGAGTCCGGGATAGAAGGCAGAAAAATATACTCCTGGCGGTCTTCTTTTGTGGAACTTCCAAGAACAGAAGTTTTCTCACCTCCGACTTTAGACTTGTTACCCATCATTAAGATTATTCCTTCCGAATTTAAATATGGAGTAACTGGCAGTCAGGATACCTGGTCATCGTTTGGAAGTTGGTTGAATAAATTAAATGAAGGTACTGATCAACTAACACCACAAGAAAAATTGACTATTGAAAAACTGATTGAAGGTATAGATAATAAAAAAGAAATTATAATTATCAGTTAGCAGAAGTTAATGAAGCCCGAGTTGATCTTACCATAACTTTAAGAGGAAAAGAGTTTGAAGATTTTAGATATCTCCTTTCGGAAAAAGATGAAAAACTTCAAAATGATAAAGTGCTTGAATATACCGGAATCAGAAGCTTAAATGTGAACGAGTGGAGCATATTTAATTTTCACAGGGATAGTTCTTTTGTGCGCCTTAAAGTGGATGGCATGTCTTCTTCGATTGTGCGTAAAATAGGATCCTTCCAGGTGATCAGTCCTCTTAGAATTGATTTGCCGGACTTTGAAAAGCCTAATGAAAGGCGACTGGATGTTATTATCAATTATCCAATCGACAGGTTAGATAAAAGTGTGTATGAATTAAAATATTTTGAACAAGATGAAATTCAAATTCCTGAGGAAATCAATTTAGAAAGCGAGTATGGCCGTTATTATACCGTTTATTTGAAAGAAGGCGATAAGTTGATTGTTGATGAGAGGTTCACCTTGTTCGCAAATAAGATTCCAATTGACAAATACAGGGACTTCTATCAATTCATCGAGTCCATAAATAACCATAAGAAAAAAACAGTAATACTTATAAAATGAAAATTTTTTTAGTGATCAGCTTACTTCTAAGCCAATTTGCTTATTCCCAGGAAAAAGAGGTGGAATTCGGGAAAATATCTATGGAAGAAATAGAGATGAAGAGTTATGAAAAAGATCAGGAAGCAAAAGCGGTGGTACTTTATGACAAAGGAAAATCAATTTTTTTCGACACAGAAAATGGATATGATATTCGATTTACAAGACATAAGAGAATTAAGATTTTTGACAAGACTGAGTCTCAATATGCAGAAATTTCCATTCCTTTTTATGTTGACGGTTATGGGAAAACGGAAACTGTAAGATCTATTGAAGCAATCACGTATAATTTTAAAGACGGAAGATTGACTCAAAAGAAGCTAGACCCTTCATCTGTTTATGAAGAGCGAATTAATGAACATTGGCACAATAAAAAATTTATTTTCCCTGATGTTCAGGATGGAGCGATTTTAGAGTATCGCTATGTTTTAGAAACGCCATTTCACTTCAATTTACCTGACTGGACATTTCAAGATAAAATCCCAACTATATATAGTGAGTATCAAGTCAGTATGATCCCATTTTATGAATATGTATTTCTTGTTCAGGGAATATCCAGATTTGATTACCAAAACTCAGTTGTAGCAAAACAAAAAAGGACTTGGGGCAGTGTCGCTGAGGTATACGGCCAAAACGTTGGTAGCGGTGTGGTATTTCAAGATTATGTTCATAGCTATGTATTGAAGGATGTTCCTGCTTTTAAGGACGAGTCATATATTTCTTCTATTAATGATTATATCATCAAAATGGACTTTCAGCTTGCTAAGTTTTATAGCCCAAGTGGAGGAACATCTGATATAATATCTACCTGGCCTGCTTTAAATGAAACACTTTTAAAACATAAAAAGTTTGGAAAATACCTAAAAAGTTGCTCAAAAACCACAAAAAAAATCATTTCAGAAAAAATGAACTTCAGCGGAATGGATAATAATCAGAAAGCAAAAGAAATAATTGAATATGTTAAGAATAGTTTTGAATGGAACGGTTACTATGGTAAATACGCATCACAGTCAGCTAAAGATTTCTTTGCTAAGAAAAGCGGTAATTCCGCAGATATCAATTTATTCATGATTGCCCTTCTTAATGAGGCCGGAATTAATACTGAACCACTTATACTGAGCACCAGAAATAATGGGAAAATTCATTCAGAGTATCCATTTGATCATTTTACGAATTATGTCATTGCTTTGGTAAATACAGATTCTACATTCCTGGCAGATGGTACGGAAGAGTTCCTCTCATATAATGAGCTCCCAACAAGATGTAATAACGGAAAAGGGCTGGTTGTAGAAAAAGAAGATACACCAAGATGGATCAGCTTGCAAAACAATGTGCTTTCAATAGAAAAGAACACTATAAACATGACTATTGACACAATCACTAAAGATGTAGTGGCTCAGGTATCAATTCAATATACAGAATATGAGTCATTCGCAACACGCAAGAAATTCAAAAATGATTCAATAAAAATAAACGAGTTCTATGCAGATAAAATTGGTGATATCATAAGATTAAAAACAACAGGATATGAAAGAAAAAATCTGCCATACTCTATGAATTTCGAAACAAAGTATGAAACAGAGAAATTGGGTGACAATATTGTGATCAGACCTTTTTTGAATTTGCCCCTATCAAAAAACAAACTAACTCAAAAGAAGAGAACTTATCCCGTAGATTTTATTTATCCGTGGGAGAGTCAGTTTGAATCCACTTTAGAAGTACCGGGTGACTTTTCATTGACTGAACTTCCTGAAGGGTACAAACTTGAAAATGAATTAGCAGAAATCAATCTGGATTACTCTTTTGACAATAACATACTGATAGTAAAAGGAAATTATAAATTTAAAAAATCGGTTTACGTAGCTAATCAATATTCACGAATAAAGTATTATATGGATCAGATCGTAAAGTATTTTAATCAGCCGGTAGTGCTGGAAAAAAGAAACTAAACCCAACAATTAAGCATTGTATAAGGCGTAGCCGTAATATGTGTCCCGAACTTCGGGATTGAAGTAACTCTGTGTAATGGAAAATTTACTAAGCATCCAAAAGGAAAGAAGACAGATGTTTTAGACTGTATTCATATACAGAAACTACATTCACTTGGGCTATTAACCAGTAGTTTTTTACCAGAAGAAACCACAGAAAAATTACGAACTTACTGTCGTCAAAGGAGTAATTTAATACAACAATCAGCAGGGGCTTCCCGAAAGATGCAGAAATATCTTAAGTTTTTAAATTTTCGTTTAGATATTGTTGTCAAAGATGTTTGTGGTCTTACAGGATTAAAAATAGCATTACGTCAAGCAGCCAATGCAATAGGGAATCTAAAAGATACACACCTTTCTGATTTTTTTAGAAGAGTAGCATTTAGAAAAGGCAGGCAAGCAGTCATAAGCGCAACAGCAAGAAAGCTGGCAGTAATAATCTGGACTATGGTAACAAAGAAGGTGCAATATAGTCCACCAACAGAATATTTATTCCTTGACCAAAAAAGAAAACTAAAAATGACTACAAGAATTAAGAAAAATATAGCTAAATTTGCCATTGATCCTGAAGGAATAGGTTTTTGTAAACAAATGATTATGAAGGAAATAACTTTACGTTAGTCTCAATACCAAGAAAAGACAGTGTACAAAACAAATAGACAGAAGATAAAATATGAAAAGTGAAATAAAAGAGGTGAAAATAACGAGAAAGAGAAATCCTTCACTTCGAATTTTTCTGCCTGCCCACATTTGGCGTATTTGCAAAGTCGCACGAGCTGCCCAACAACCTAAAATTTGCAAAAGAGCAAAATTCACCAACATAGAAAAGAACAATTAGTATCTTAGTAACTTTAAACAGTTCGTTATATTGAAATATTTACAAAGTAGTGATACAATGTTAAAAAGATTTTTTTTATTAGTAGTATTTCTTTCACTAGTTATACAAGTAGTTTTTTCACAAGAGGTCAAAAGTTTGGCCAAGCCCTCTTCTATTCAATTTCAATGGCACGAACAGGAAAGAATAATGTTTGTCTGCCTTGACCCGTGTACGTGGCAGGGAAGGGAGTACGATAACCATTCAACACCATTGGATGAGATTAATCCGAAGCAATTGAATACCGATCAGTGGTGCGAAACAGCACAGTTGTGGGGGGCAAAAGAGATCCTGTTCGTGGCGAAACACACCGGAGGATTTTGCTGGTGGCAGACCGAGACCACTGATTACGGCATAAAAGACACACCGTACAAAAATGGTAAAGGTGATGTTCTAAAAGAGTTGTCGGCATCATGTAAAAAATTCGGCCTCAATCTTGGTATATATGTCTATCCCGGTGATGAAACCTGGGGTGCTGGAATTGGTAGTGGAGGACAAACGAAAGACCCCACGAAACAAGAAGCATACAATAAGGTTTTTAGAACCCAACTGGAAGAAACGCTAGCTAATTATAGTGAGGTAATAGAGGTTTGGTTCGATGGAAGCTGTGTTATCGATGTTTCTGATATTCTGGAGAAATATGCTAAAAAAGCCGTTATTTTTCAAGGGCCGCATGCTACATTACGTTGGCCGGGAACCGAGTCGGGAAAACTATTTTACCCAGTTTGGAACACTGTAAATTATGAAGAATTTAAAACCGGTGTTTCAACTCAGGTGCAAGGTGACCCCAACGGCGATGTTTGGGCTCCACTTGAAGCAAACACTACACTATATGACCATAATTGGTTTTGGTCGCCAGAAAATGAAGAGAAACGTAAATCTCTCGATGAGTTAATGGAGTGTTATTACAGATCGGTTGGCTATGGCAGCGTGTTCCTGCTTAATTCAACCCCTGATACAAGTGGATTGATACCGGAGGCCGACCGAAAACTCTATAAGGCTTTTGGTGATGAAATAGATCGGAGATTTAAAGTTCCTATTTCATCAATAGAAAACAAAAAAGGAAAAGTTTTAGTACTCGAACTTCCTAAGACACAAAAAATCAACCATGTAATTATCATGGAGGACTACCGTTTAGGGCATCGTATCAGAGAATATAAAATTGAAGGTTTTATGAATAATGAGTGGAAAGAACTGTGCAATGGACAATCTGTAGGCAGAAAAAAGATAGATTATTTTGATGATGTGGAACTTTCCAAAATCAGGTTGACTGTAACAAAGCATGTAAACGAACCAGTTATCAGAAGTTTATCGACTTATTATGTTGATGGTTTTGTTCCTCCTCCCAAAAAAGCAGTATCACCATGGTCGGAATGGAAATTTATATCGTATTTCAATACTGAGGTGAGTCGTAAGATTAACCTTGACCTCACTGGAGAAATTAACCTGCCCGGACAATTTACGGTAAAAATTGAACCTGATGATTCAGGTAAGGAAGTGGAAATAAGTAGTGTTGAACTCATCTATGACGGGCGAAAAGTTTTGAATGATTTTATAACAGTAAAAGGAAACGAAATAAATATAAATCGAACGGCACAGGTAACCGAAGATAGTAAAATTGAATTGCGTTTCAATATTAATGCTAAGGTTAAAGGTAAAATACAATTCAGACCGGCATTGATTTATTAAAAGATCATTATTATGAATAAGAATTTAAAAGGTATTAATATCTCGGTTATTTTGCTGGTTTCCTTTTTTTTTGCTTGCAATACAAATAAAACGGAAATAACAGAAAATCAACAAAAACTACAAAAGTATAATATAAAATGGGATTCGCCCAGCAAAGACTATAACGGATCGATGCCTGTTGGAAATGGAGATATTGGTCTGAATGTTTGGGTAGAAGAGACCGGCGACATCTGTTTTTATATTGGTAAAACTGACTCCTGGGGCGATAATGGACGTTTACTAAAAGTAGGGAAAGTGAGGGTAAAATGTGAACCGGCCATTGTTACTTCCAAAACAATTTTTTCTCAGGAACTGGACTTACGGACAGGAAGTATTAAAATAACTACCACAGGGGAAGCTAACGGAAAACAGGCAGACTTGAATTTCCATTTGTGGGTTGATGCAAATAATCCTGTGATTCATTTAACATATGATTGTTCGGTTCCGTTATCAATGATCGCAAATATTGAATTATGGCGTACCGAACCTTATTCATTACCAAGTCTTGAAGTAAGCGATCTGTTGGAAGACCGTTCCAAACCGGGAAGTTTGCATGAGCCGGTGATCGTTGAGCCGGATCATTTAATTCAGGATGCAAAGAGTTACATCGGTTGGTATCACTACAACAAAAAATCGGCAGGATTCGATATGAATTTGAAATTGCAGGGATTGTCGGAGTTCATTACGACCGATCCCATTCTTCATCGCACATTCGGAGCAATTATTACCGGTTCGGATACCAGGAAACTGAGTAATAAAAGTCTTGAAACAGCATCTGAAAAATCAGGGAGTTTGAACATCTATGTGTTAACCAAGCATCCATCTCAGCCCAACAAATGGCAGAAAGATATTGAACAAATGGCTGCTGATATTGAAAGTATATCTTTTAATGACCGTAAAAATGCACATATAAAGTGGTGGTCAGACTTTTGGGACAGGAGCTGGATATATGCTACTTCTGCTGACAGTAAAGCAAATGCAAGGGATGATGCATTTATCGTTACACGGGCATATACCCTTCAGCGCTTTATTGATGCATGTGTGGGGCGCGGTAACTACCCTATAAAATTTAACGGTTCAATTTTTACAGTTCCAACGGAAGGTACTCCCGGAGATGCCGACTATCGAAGGTGGGGTCCAGGATATTGGTGGCAGAATACAAGATTACCATACCTTAGTATGTGTGCTACCGGAGATTACGACCTGATGCAACCCTTTTTTAATATGTATGCCGGTAATATTTACCAATTGAGTAAAAAACGCACTAAAATGTATTTTGGGTTTGAAGGAGTGTATTTTCCGGAGTGTATGTATTTCTGGGGCTCTACGTTTACAGCTACTTATGGCTGGACACCTTATGAAGAGCGGGAAGATCCTTTGCAGGAAAGCCGCTGGCATAAATGGGAATGGGTTTCCGGTCTGGAGTTGGTTTATATGATGCTGGACTACTATGATTATCCCCTCGACAAAGAATTTCTTCAGGATAGAATTTTACCGTTAGCAAATGATGTATTGCGCTTCTTTGATAATTACTATAAAACAAACAACGATGGTCAATTGGTAATGCATCCCTCTATGGCCTGTGAAACCTGGTGGGATTGCACAAACCCAATGCCCGAACTGGCTGGATTGTACAGTATTACAAAAAGGCTTACCGCATTACCGGAAAATTTAACAAGTGAACCGGACAGGGAATTTTGGAGCGATCTTAGCGCAAAGCTGCCTGAAATTCCTTTACGGAAAACTCCGTCAGGAATGGCTCTGGCCCCTGCGGAACGGTTTGAGAATAAGCGAAATGTTGAGAATCCTGAATTGTATGCAGTATTTCCGTTTCGGCTTTTTGGAGTTGGTAAACCGAATATCGAATGGGGGAAAAATGCCTTGGAGCATCGTTGGGATAGAGGACATTTTGGCTGGCGGCAGGATGATATTTTTATGGCTTATCTGGGATTGGCAGAACAGGCAAAAAAAGGTTTGGTCATACGTGCAAAGAATTTTGATAAAACAAAACGTTTCCCGGCTTTCTGGGGGCCGAATTACGACTGGACTCCGGATCAGGATCATGGCGGGACTTTAATGAAAACCTTTCAGTCAATGTTACTTCAAATCGATCCTTATTCAAAAAAGATATACCTTACACCTGCCTGGCCTAAAGATTGGGATGTTGATTTTAAACTTCATGCTCCGTATAATACAATCATCGAAGGGACTGTAAAAAACGGAAAGGTTGAAGCACTTAAAGTGACCCCGTCATCCCGAAAGAAAGATGTAATTATTTATGAATAATACATTTAATGGATACAAAGTATCGTTTTTGATGTGGAACATTAGATCCGTAAATGAAATGATCGAATAAAGGAACAGTATTGTTAATCATAACTTAAAAAAGGAATAAAATTCAAGCGAGAATGCTTCAGTGTCAGTTAGCTTCTATTTACTAATCATGATTTAATTCACTCGTAAAAAAACACCATGCGCAAATTGATTTACATCTCACTTTTGGCTTTTGTAATGTTTTCGTGCAATGCAAAAAGTTCAGATAAAACAGAACAGGCAGCAACAAATGTTCTTATTCGTACGATAGGCGAAAATGATGCTTCTAAATTTGAATTTAAGTATGCAAAATCAGAAGCTCACGACAGCTATTCAATTCGGGTGGAAAATAACCGGGTTTATATCTCGGGAAGCTCGCCGATTGCTATGTGCCGGGGAGCTTACGATTTTTTACGGAACGACTGTAATTCAATTATCTCATGGTCGGGCAACAGAATAAATATTCCTGAACAGTTACCTGAGGTTGATAAAAAAGTTAATTCTCCTTTTAAATACCGTTACTATATGAATACGGTTACCCACGGTTATACAACGCCTTATTGGGATCGGGAGCGCTGGGAAAAAGAGCTCGACTGGATGGCAATGCACGGAATGAACATGCCGTTAATTGCAGGAGCACACGAAGCAATCCTTTATCGTGTTTTTGAGAAAATAGGGCTAACGAAAGATGAGATATTAGATTATTTCTCAGGGCCTGCTCATTTTCCATGGAACAGGATGGGGAATATTGGCGGCTGGGACGGCCCTCCGCCGGTATCGTTTTTCAAGAAACAGGTTGAGCTGACCCATAAAATGCTGGACAGGATGTACGAACTGGAAATGTACCCCATTGTACATGCTTTCGCAGGATTTGTTCCTAAAGGTATTAGCCGTATCTATCCTGACGAAGGTGTGCGTGAATTAGGTTGGGGTGGTTTTGATGAAAAGGTTCATATCCTTTCGCCCGAAAGCGGTCTGTTCATGAAAATAGGTAAAATGTACATCGAAGAGTGGGAAAAGGAGTTCGGGAAAGGTGAGTTTTATCTCGCCGACAGCTTCAACGAAATGGATGTACCGTTATCCGACGATCCTGAAACAGCAAAGAAAGAATTAGCAGCGTATGGCGAAGTGGTGTACAAGCCGATCCGCGAAGCCAATCCTGATGCCGTTTGGGTAATGCAGGGCTGGACATTCCCGTATCACCGCGACAAGGACGGCAAGCTGTTTTGGACTCCCGAACGGCTTCGGGCAATGATGTCGAAGATTCCGGATGACAAGTTATTGATTCTTGATATGGCAAATGAGTACAATGCCTTATTCTGGAAAATAGATTACTCATGGAAAATGTATAAGGGTTTTTTCGGGAAACAGTGGATTTACTCTTTCATCCCGAATATGGGCGGGAAAGTGCCTCTTAACGGAGTGCTTGACTTTTATGCCACAGCACCGAAAGAAGCTCTGCAATATAAAAATAGAGGTAATCTGGTCGGCTTTGGTTTTGCTCCTGAAGGAATAGAAAACAACGAGGTTATCTATGAACTTCTTTCAGACTGGGGATGGCGAACAGAAGAGATTGATCTGGATAGCTGGCTCGAAATGTACTGTAAAGCACGTTATGGTGGTTATCCGCCTAAAATGAAAGAATCGTGGGATCTGCTTCGGAAATCCTGTTATGGTACTTTTACTGACCACCCTCGTTTCCGGTATCAGTTTCGACCCGGTATAGAAGCGAAAGGAACAGTTCATCAATCAGAGGATTTTACTAAAGCTGTAAAACTATTTTTAGAGTGTTCTGAAGAATTAAAAGGAAGCAGGCTGTATGTTTATGATGCCATTGAATTGGGCACACAACTGCTTGGATTAGATGTTGACAATAAGTTATACAAAGCACAAAATGCCCCAAAGAGAGAGAGCTTTAAACTTTACGAAGAAGCAATTAATGAAATGAAATTCATTGACCGTTTGTTGGCGTCGCACCCAAATCATAAGTTAGAAAACTGGGTGGAGCTTGCTCGTAATTTTGGCGACACACCTGAAGAAAAAAAGTATTACGAAAGTAATGCCAAACGTCTGATTACAACCTGGGGTGGAGGAGTAAATGAATATTCAGCCCGTACATGGAGTGGATTAATTGGAACGTACTATGCCCCTCGCTGGCAATTCTGGTTGGAAGCTCAAAAAACAAATACGACCTTCGATGTCCTGAAATGGGAGGAAGAGTGGATTCAATCTGAGTATAATACGAACAATAAACCCTTCGAAGATCCTATAATAGAGCTTAAAATCCTATTTGAAAAATAGATTAATAAATTATTCCAGTTGTTTTTGTTATGGAAGCATTCAGCATTACTTCTTTAATGATATTCAAAGGCGAATTATTGCAAACATTTGAACTCAGCCAGAGGCAGGATTTGGCTATGCTATTTCTTAAAATTAACGACTATGGTATAATTGCATTAGAAGTATTCTGGGGGCTTTGGCTGATACCTTTTGGCCATTTGGTTTATAAGTCAGGGTTCATTCCCCCGCATTTTTGGAATATTTCTCACCATTGCAGGCGTAGCTTATATTATTTACAGCTTTGTAACTATACTTTATCCCGGTTACAGTTCATCTTTGAACCAACCAACATTATTATTGGCAGCATTGGGAGAACTATCAATAACTCTGTGGCTTTTAATTAAAGGTGTAAAAAATAATATATCAACAATAGTAAAGAATAGTCTCTAAGGCACAAAGGTTCACGAAATGTGAAAATATTTGCAGGTTTTTTAAAAGTTTCATTAATTATTCTTGCATCACTAAAAAAGGTGCACCCTGATTTTTTTGTACATTTGGGGTCTATTGATTATCAGTGTATTAAGATGATAAGTAGTAACAAATATCTAATGTTCTCAAGAATTGATAAGTTCTGACTGTTAACTTTTTATAAAATCATGCGGATAATTTTTCATACGATTCTGAAAAGTTAAAACAGAA
>JAOZOC010000049.1:8081-11637 GCA_029933495.1 Bacteroidales bacterium | reverse complement strand
AAAACCAAATATTAATATTTATTATTTGGAATAATCCATTTTAGACATACGTTCATAGGATTTGTATCTCCATTTTGCATTATCCTCAGCAGACTTAAATAACTCAGCAGCTTCTTTGGGAAATGCTTTCATCAGAGATGTAAACCTGACTTCACGTTCCAGAAAATCCTGAAATGTTGACCAATCCGGCTCTTTAGAATCAAGGATAAATGGATTCTTACCCTCTTCTTCAAGTTGCGGATTGTAACGATATAATGTCCAGAAGCCTGATTCAACTGCAAGTTTTTCTTCCTCTTCTGCTTTGTTCATTCCAAACCTTAAGCCATGTGCGATACAAGGCGAATAAGCAATTATGAGAGATGGCCCGGGATAAGCTTCTGCTTCACGAATTGCTTTTAAGGTCTGTGATTGGCTTGCACCCATCGAAATATGAGCAACATAAACATATCCATAAGTTGTTGCCATCATTCCCAACTCTTTCTTTCTTATTTTCTTACCTGATGCAGCAAATTTGGCAACTGCACCTATTGGAGTTGACTTTGATGCCTGTCCACCGGTATTAGAGTAAACCTCTGTGTCAAGAACCAGTATATTGATATCGGCACCTGATGCAATTACATGATCAAGTCCGCCATAACCAATATCATAAGCCCAACCGTCACCTCCTATTGCCCAGACTGATTTCTTAATAAGATATTGCTTCAGTTTTAAAATCTCTTTGGCAACCGGAGCTTTCTCTTTTTCAAGAACAGGAATCAGCTTGTTTGTAGCATCGATTGACTTGTCAGCATTGTGCATACCTTCAATCCATTCATTGAACAGTGCTTTTGTTTTATCAGAGACATCAGTTGCTGATTTCATCATATTGGCAATTGTCCTCCTGAAATTATCAATAGCAGCAACCATTCCGAAACCGTACTCCGCATTATCTTCAAATAGTGAGTTTGCCCAGGCAGGACCCTGTCCGCTCTCTTTGTGAGTACAGTATGGTGTTGCAGGAGCCGATCCTCCGTATATTGATGAACAACCTGTTGCATTCGCAATTATCATTCTCTCACCAAACAGTTGAGTTACCAGTTTAATATATGGTGTTTCACCACAACCAGCGCAAGCTCCCGAGAACTCAAACAGAGGTTGTGCAAACTGGCTGTTTTTAACCGACTTATCCTTAGGTACAATATCATCTTTATAAGTAACTTTATCGTGCATATAGTTCCAACGATCGGCTTCGTCCAACTGAGTATCAATCGGCTTCATAACAAGTGATTTCTCCTTTGAAGGACAAACATCGGCACAAACACCGCAACCGGTACAGTCGAGAACGCTAACCTGGATTCTAAATTTCAAACCATTAA
Source organism: Bacteroidales bacterium (assembly GCA_029933495.1). GTDB lineage: Bacteria > Bacteroidota > Bacteroidia > Bacteroidales > JAADJA01 > JAADJA01. The sequence continues at coordinate 10,282 of JAOZOC010000049.1, read as the reverse complement.
ACATTTTCACAGGTTTAGCGTCGAGCAATACTGTTCCTTCTGGTACGTTTGCTGCTTCTTTTTCATCAAGCAGGAATGGACGAATTGCAGCGTGAGGACAAACATAAGAACACTGGTTACACTGAATACAGTTCTCGGCAATAAATTCAGGCACATCCACAGCAACACCGCGTTTTTCGTAAGCAGCAGTCCCTGCCGGGAAAGTTCCGTCTTCTCTTCCTTTAAATGCTGAAACAGGCAGGTCGTCACCTTTAAGATTATTGATTGGCTCAAAAACATTCTTAATAAAGTCAGGTAAATCCCTGTTATCTTTCTTCTCTACCACTTCTATTTTTGCCCACTCATTTGGGATTTCTACTTTAACAACCTCTCCTCCCTGATCAACAGCTGCATAGTTCAGGTTAACAATCATTTCCCCTTTCTTGCCATAAGTTTTATTGATGGCAGTCTTCATCTCTTCAACTGCAACGTCGTAAGGGATTACTTCCGATACCTTGAAAAATGCTGATTGCATAATAGTATTAGTTCTGTTTCCAAGACCTATCTCCTTCGCAATTTGCGTTGCATTAATAATATAAAATGAAATATCATTTTCTGCAAGGTATCTCTTCATATGATCGGGAAGCTGTTTTTTTGTTTCCTCTTCATTCCAGATACTGTTGAGAAGGAATGTGCCTCCTTTTTTCAAACCTTTAAGCATATCATATTTTTGGAGATATGCAGAAACGTGACAAGCAACAAAATCGGGAGTACTTACCAGATAAGTTGACTTAATAGGCACATCACCAAATCTAAGGTGCGATATTGTTATCCCCCCTGATTTTTTTGAGTCATAAGCAAAATAGGCCTGGGCATACTTATCAGTCGAATTACCAATAATTTTAATTGAATTTTTATTTGCCCCAACAGTACCGTCAGCACCCAATCCGAAGAATTTTGCCTCATAAGTTCCTTTTGGAACAACACTTATCGGAGGCAACAATGGCAATGATGAATTCTTAACATCATCAACAATACTAATTGTGAATCTGTTTTTAGGTTTTTCAAGTTTAAGATTATCATATACCGATAATATATGTGCGGGTGTTGTATCTTTTGAACTCAGGCCATATCTTCCACCAATAATAACGGGGGCGTTTTCCTTTTCAAAGAAAATGTCGCGAATATCAAGATAAAGTGGTTCACCTGTTGCTCCGATTTCTTTAGTCCGGTCAAGAACAGAAATTTTCTTAACGCTTTTCGGAAGAGCTTTCATAAAATACTTTTCAGAAAATGGCCTGTAAAGATGAACTGAGATTAAACCGACCTTTTCCCCTTTTCCCATCAGATAATCTATAACCTCTTTTATTGTGTTTGTAACAGAACCCATTGCCACAATAATATTTTCTGCATCCTTGGCACCATAATAATCAAACGGGTGATATTTACGTCCTGTAATTTTTTCAATTTCACGCATATACTCCTCAACAACATCAGGAATAGGATCATAAAACCTGTCAGCAGCTTCTCTGCTCTGGAAATAGATATCCGGGTTCTGTGCAGTACCACGGGTTACAGGGTGTTCTGGGTTTAATGCATTATCTCTAAACTTTTGTAATGCTTCCCTGTCAAGAAGAGGAGCAAGGTCTTCCATCTGCATCTCTTCAACTTTCTGAAGTTCGTGCGATGTACGGAATCCGTCAAAGAAGTGAATAAAGGGTATCCTTGTTTTTAATGCTGCCAGATGGGCTATGCCGGCAAGATCCATGATCTCCTGAGCGCTAGATGTGGCAAGCATTGCAAACCCGGACTGTCTGACCGACATAACGTCGCTATGGTCACCAAAAATAGATAGTGCCTGAGCTGCAAGACTCCTTGCACTTACATGAAAAACAGCAGGTAATAGCTCACCAGACATTTTATACATATTAGGAATCATCAGTAATAATCCCTGAGAAGCAGTAAATGTACTTGTCAATGCTCCTGCTTGTAGCGAACCATGGACAGCACCGGAAGCACCTGCTTCTGACTGCATCTCCTTCACTTCAACAACCTCTCCGAATATATTTTTTCGGCCATAAGCAGCCCATTGGTCAATATACTCCGCCATGTCTGATGATGGAGTAATCGGGTAAATACAAGCAACCTCACTAAACATATATGCAATGTGTGAAGCAGCATAATTACCTTCACAAGTGATAAAATTTTTCTTTTTTGTCATT
>JAOZOC010000049.1:1259-8071 GCA_029933495.1 Bacteroidales bacterium | reverse complement strand
TCAACTAATTAATATATATCAACCTTTTTTTATTTGGCGGCGAATTTACTAATTATTACATTAAATGAAACTATTCTGACATTATTTAGATTTGATTTAGATAATAGTATAAATAAGGAAATATTAATTTTCTTATAAAAAAAGTTTATACATTTGCTTTTTGCAATCGGGTAATATTACCTGATTTTCGTGAATCGCTATATTTAAGACGTTTAACATTTTATATTTATAAAAATTATGACTAATCTTGTAACAAAGTACATGGGTATTGAGCTTAAGAATCCGGTAATTGTCGGAGCATGCAACCTTGTGATTAACGTTGACAATTTAAAAAGGATGGAGGATGCCGGCGCATCAGGTATCGTCTATAAATCTCTTTTTGAAGAGCAAATACAACTTGAGAACCTGCAAATGTTTGAGGAGATGCAGGCATTTGGGAACTCTAATGCAGAATCGGGAGGGCTCTTTCCTGATATTGACCATGCAGGGCCTGAGGAGTATTTAATGAAACTCAGAGAAGCAAAAGAATCTGTTGATATTCCAGTTTTTGGAAGCCTGAATGCAGTAAATTTCGAATCCTGGATTGAATACAGCAAAAAAATTGAACAAACCGGTGTTGATGGGCTTGAAATAAATCTATATTCGGTACCTACCGATGTTGAGATAATGGGAAAAGCAATCACCAATGAAAAAATAGATATCTTACAAGCAGTAAAAAATACTGTAAAGATACCGGTTGCAGTTAAGCTTAGTGCTTATTACACAAACCCATTGTATGTAATAAAAGAAATGGACAAGCTTGGTGCAGATGGATTTGTTCTGTTTAATAAGCTTTTCCAACCAGAAATTGATATCGATAATGAGGAGATGAGATTCCCGTATAATCTTAGTAATCATGACGAAAGCCGATTACCCTTAAGATTTGCCGGATTACTTCATGGCAATATCAATGCAAGCATTTGCAGTAGCCGGGGCATTTTTACAGGTGAGGATGTTGTCTCAATGATACTTGCCGGTGCCGATGCAGTACAAGTGGTAAGTACATTATATAAAAATGGTATAAACCAGATTGAATCGATCCTGACAGATATTGCAAGATGGATGGACTCGAAAGATTACAAAACCCTGGGTGATTTCAGAGGAAAGATGTCACGCCAGAATATCTCCGATCCATTTGCATACCGTAGGGCACAATATGTTGATATACTGATGAAATCAGATGAGATATTTAAATTATTTCCAGTAAAATAAACTGAATAAAATCCACAATTCCATTTTTACAGATAGGGAGTTGTGGATTTTTTGTGCATATTTTTCATTAAGCAGAGTATCTGCTACACATAGCTCATAGCAAATCCTCCATCCTGGTAATTATCAGGATTATAAATTATTGTAATGTCAGTAATTGAGTTTCTGAGTTCTTTTGGTAATATTTTTCTGACCTCCCCGGGATAGAAAATAATAGATTTTGTCGGAATAATATCTTTAACAGAGAATGAACGATAAAGTTGAAGCATCGATTTTCCTGTATTTGTAATTATTATTGTTTTGTGGTGAAAGTGATTTTTAGGTAATTCCAGACGGTTACCTGGCATGATTATTCCTGAAAAAGATGAGTTATTAAACTTTGAGATTATGCTTACTTCCGATTCTGATGATGTGCTGAAGATTGCCATAGTCCTGGTTTATAATAAGGTTTATTCTTTCTTTCTAATCTGAGCCAAAAATATGACAAAAGATTCCAAAAAAAAAGAAAATTTCGACTTATTGTACGAACCCCCCCCTTTTTAAGGATGAACATACCAATATCCAGTACGAAGGGCTATTTTTGGTTTTAAAAAAATGAATAAAATGTTGTTTTCGGAGGGGTAGAATGTGTAAAAAGTAATCAATTTACACATAAAATTTCCTGCTATGTCGCATATAATGCAATTTCCAACTTTGTATTATCTTATAGAACTATGTAACTTAGAAACTATGTCTCCACTCTAAATCAAAGCTGTAAATCACAGTTCTAAAAATGAATTTTATGATAATCAAATGTCTGCCCGTCAGTGAATGCTTTGATCTTTTTTGCAATGCGTATAAATACTTGCAGATTCTGAATGGCGAACCACCTAATGGCATTCTTATCGCCCTGTGCGGCAAGTGTAAGTTTTGCCAGTAAATCAAATTTATATTTAACGAGCCAGTCAAAAGCCTTTTTATCTTTCACAATAGCCATATCGAATGCAGCATATTGTGGGAAGCCGTTTTTCATTAGCCAACGGTTAGCTTCCTCGCTGCCACGAATTGCTTTTGAAAGTGCTGCAAGTTCAGGATAGCCATTTTTGAGAAGCCAGTCAAAAATTTTTTCATTACCATCTATTGCCTCTCCAAAAGCAACTAGTATTTTAGCCGGATAACGTGTCATCTAATTTTTTTTTCAAAGATACAAAGTTTTGCTTTAATTTTGAACGCGCAAATTGCTATGGTAACACTCAAAGAAATACAACGCCCCATACAGCACAATCTGACTGAATTTGAAAAAAAATTCAGACTATCAATGAAAAGCACTGTCCCGCTTCTTGATATAATAACGCGGTATATTATTAAACGTAAAGGAAAGCAGATGCGTCCGATGTTTGTCTTTCTGACTGCCGATATTTGTGGTGAGATCAATGAATCGACATATACTGCCGCCTCTTTGATTGAATTGTTGCATACTGCTACTCTTGTCCACGATGATGTTGTTGACGACTCTAATATCAGAAGGGGTTTCTTCTCAATAAATGCACTTTGGAAAAACAAAGTTGCAGTGCTCATTGGTGACTATTTGTTATCGCGTGGGCTACTGCTTTCGCTGGACAATAATGAATTTGAACTATTGAAAATTGTTTCGGAGGCAACAAGGGAGATGAGCGAAGGAGAATTGCTTCAGATAGAAAAAGCCCGCAAGCTGGATATCCAGGAAGATATCTATTTTGAAATAATCAGAAAAAAGACGGCTTCCCTGATTGCATCTTGCTGTGCAGCAGGGGCTTCATCTGCAAAAGCAGACAAGGAGACAGTTGATAAGATGAAACAATTTGGCATATACACGGGAATTGCATTTCAGATAAAGGATGATCTTTTTGATTATGAAAAGTCAAACAAAACCGGAAAGCCTAATGGTATAGATATCAAAGAACAAAAGATGACCCTTCCGCTTATCTACTTCCTAAACAGCAGTGGTTATCGCGAGAAAAGGAAGGCTATTAATATTGTAAAAAATCATAATAATAACCCCGATAAGGTTGCTTCTGTCATTGAGCGTGTTGTTAAGAGCGGAGGTATCGAATATGCAAAAGATAAAATGACGGAGTATCATGACAAGGCTCTGTCCATACTTAGAGAATTCCCCGAATCAGAAGCACGTACAGCCTTAGAGAACCTTGTTAATTACACTATAGAAAGGCAGAAGTAGAAAATATTTTATTGACTGGAGTTTAAATTCTAAAGAGCTTCAAATTACAATAATTCCAGTCTTTCGGAATCCTGCTTTATAAAAATAAATAATAGTATTGTGAAGCCCCATAATGAAGAGCCACCATAAGAGATATATGGAAGAGGAATACCAATTACAGGGAATAATCCAATAGTCATTCCCAGGTTAATAGTAAAATGGAAAAAGAGTACGGATGCAACCCCATACCCATAAATTCTGCTAAATTTCGAGCGCTGTCGCTCGGCAAGGAATATCAATCGTATAAGTAATGCCAAAAATAATACTATCAGTATAAAAGAGCCGACAAACCCCCATTCTTCACCGATGGTGCAGAAAATAAAATCAGTACTTTGTTCCGGAACAAAATCGAACTTAGTTTGAGTTCCTTTCAGAAAGCCTTTTCCTGAAAATCCACCCGATCCGATTGCAATCTTCGATTGGTGCACGTTGTATCCTGCACCTCTTATATCAGTTTCAATACCAAGTAGCACATTTATCCTTTTTTTCTGATGTTGTTCCAGAACATTTTCAAAAACATAATCAACACTCAAAACATACATCGAAGTAAGGATAAAAGCACCAATCAAAAGGAATACTCTTTTTTTTATTGTTTTATTTAAAAAATAAACAAGAATAAAAATTGCAGCAATGGTTCCAATAACAATAAATTTATTTATAAGTAGCGTGACCACAAACAGAATGGCAACTATCAGCCCAAGTACAAGCAGATTGCCGGAAAGACCTTCTCTGTATAAAACCAGTATAAAAGATGTATAAACAAGTGCGGAGCCTGTATCATGTTGCAAAAGGATAAGCAAAGCCGGGAACACAATAATAAATGCCGCCACAATCTTGGTCTTAAACCTTGAGAAATCCTTGTCAATACCGCTTAAATACTTTGCCAGTGCAAGGGCTGTGGCAAATTTTGCAAGCTCAGCTGGTTGTAATGAAAAACTACCAACCTGAAACCAGGATTTTGAGCCTGCAATCTCTTTCCCAAACAGCAAAACTCCTATCAGGAGCATTATTGTGAGAAAGTAAATCAGATAGGAAAAGGTTGAAAAGAACTTTGCATCAATCATCAATATTACCAAAGCGAGTACAATGGAAGTGCCAATCCACATCAACTGCTTACCATAATTCTGTGTCATATCAAGAATGCTGCTGTGCTCCTCATTGTAAACCGCTGCATAAATGCTCACCCAACCTACAAGCACTATAATCAGATACAGAATAACTGTTATCCAGTCAATATTTTGCAGTATATGTTTTTGCCCTCTCAATGTCTTGAAATTAAATTTCCATCCAAAATTCTTTTTTCCAGTCTGTTTCTTGTAATCGTATCATTAAGATATTGCTCAATCATTAGTGAGGCTATTGGAGCCGCCCAGGTTGAACCATAACCTGAATTTTCAACAATAACCGACATTGCAATTTTTGGATTCTCCATTGGGGCGAAAGCCACGAAGATTGAGTGGTCCTTGCCGTGTGGATTCTGGACTGTCCCGGTTTTGCCACATATCTTCACACCTTCAAGTTTTGCCCAGCGTGCTGTACCATGCTCTCCCTCAAAAACCTCAAGCATTGCCTCTCTGACAACATCAAATTTATCCGGCTTGACTTTTGTTTCTTTTTTCACTCTGAACTCTTTGATAATATTATCAGGACTTCCGATTGCTTCTACAATATGCGGAGGATAGTAATATCCTTTATTGGCAATAATTACTGATTCATTTGCAAGTTGTAGCGGAGTAACAAGTATTTCACCCTGACCGATTGCAAGAGAGCGGATTGTGAGTGCATTCCAATGCCCTTTTCCGTAGATTTTATTAAAGTATTCTGCCGTTGGTACATTTCCGCTAACCTCAAATGGGATATCAGTTTTAAATTTTGTTCCAAATCCAAAACTCATTACATAACTCCGCCATTCAATATAAGCTTCTTCTACTGACCGGTACTTTGGATTATTGATTATTGATTTGTATACGTTCCAGAAATATGGATTGCACGACTGCTCAATGGCGTGCTGAAGTTGTAGCGGTGATTCATGATTATGTGTACATCTGATAGGAGTTGTTGCAGGCCCATAACAAACATATGATGTTGATTTTTTGAGCACATTTTCCTGAAGCCCAATAAGAGCCTGAACAGGTTTAAAGGTTGAGCCCGGTGAATAGGTTCCCATAATTGCTCTATTCAGTAAAGGCTTCAGTGAATCGTGCATCAGCATTCCAAAATTCTTGCCTCTAATTCTCCCTACAAGTAGGTTTGGGTCATATGTCGGGCTGGTCACAAAAGCAAGAATACCACCTGTCTCAGGATCAATAGCGACAATACTTCCGATTTTGTTTTGCATAAGCCTTTCAGCATAAGCTTGTAAATCTGCATCAATGGAAAGATAATGGTCTTTGCCAGGAACAGAAAGTGTGTCATATTTTCCGTTTTTATAACTTCCCTGCTGCCTGTTATGCACATCAACCAAAACCACTCTAACTCCTTTTTTGCCTCTCAGCTCTTTCTCAAAAAACTTTTCAATACCGCTTTTACCAATGTAATCTCCCTGATGGTAATAACTGTCAGCCTTCATCTCCTTTTTGTTAACCTCGCCAATATATCCGAGTGTATGTGCAGCAATAGGCCTGTTGTATTTCCTGAGTGAACGGGTTTGTACATAAAAACCGGGAAACTTGTATAATTTTTCCTCAAGATATCCAAATTCCTGTTTCGAAATTTGCTCCAGGAAAATGGAAGGCTTATAACGCGAATATTTTTTAGCCTTTTTCATCTTCATCTTAAAAACAGAATCCGGAATATTTAGAATGTGGCAAAACTCTACCGTATCCAATTCCTTTACCTGACGGGGAATAACAAGAAGGTCGTAAGCAGCCTCATCATACACAAGCAGTTCGCCGTTACGATCGTAAATCCTGCCTCGGTTGGGATAGATTGTTACTTTGCGGAGGACATTATTCTCTGCAGATAGAATATACGAGTCGTCAAAAAGCTGAAGAATAAGCAGCCTGACAATAAAAATAACCGCCACAATAACAAAGATGGCTATTACAACATATTTCCGTTCCGATAAGTTCCTATTCATAATCCTCAGTAACCCTTACGAAAAATCCGCAGAAGAGATGCAAAATTAGGAAAATTAATAGACGTAAGATAGAAACAATACATAAGATGGGAATCGCAGGCTTTTATTTATTATTTGACTGTAATTGTCTTTTTTAGGCTTATCACGATTTAGTTAATAAGAGGAATCCAGGCTTATCTTTTATTATAAAGAGTCATAGTCCTCCCAAGTCCAATTGTGACAAAGCTTTTTATAATTTCAACGGCTGTT
>JAOZOC010000049.1:0-1249 GCA_029933495.1 Bacteroidales bacterium | reverse complement strand
TGGTATCAATACCTCTTCTTCGGCTTGTGTCCATTGTCCCAGCACATAATCCGACTGATAACCGCGTGCAAAATCATTTCCTATTCCTACTCTCAGCCTTGCAAAATTTCCCGTTCCCAGACTTTCGATGATACTTATCAATCCATTATGCCCGCCATCGCCACCTTTGGGCCTCAGTCTTAGCGTACCGGTTGGCAAAGCAATATCATCAACAACGACAAGTAGTTTTTCAATCGGGATATTTTCCTTATCCAGCCAGTACCTAACAGACTTTCCGCTCAGGTTCATATAGGTTGAGGGCTTTATTACTATTAGATTTCGTGCTTTGAATTTAACTTTTGTAACATCTGCCAAACGCTCGGTTTTGAATGTTGCTCCTCCTTCCTGTGCTATGGCATCTGCAACGATAAAACCTATATTGTGCCTTGTGTTTACATATTCGGCACCTATATTTCCTAAACAGGCTATAAGATATTTCATCTGTAATTTTTTAACTTGTTTTATCAAGTCTGTTTTTGCAAAGCTATATATAAAAAAATTCCAAATCCCTAAAAGAGCGGAATTTGGAATTTCTATAAAAGATTATAAAGAAATTATTCGTCTCCTTTTGTCTCTTCTTTTGGAGCACCTTCACCATCTTCAGCAGCAGCAGCTTCAGCAGCAGCAGCTTCAGCAGCTTCCTCTTCGGCAAGTTCTTCTTCACTCATACCTCTTGCAGTTTTAACTCCAACGATAACGGCATTTGGAGTGTCGAGGAATGTCAGGTTTTTATATACCACATCCTTAACTCTTATTGAGATTCCAATGTCAAGTTTATCAATGCTGAGCATAATGAAATCAGGTAAATCTTCAGCCAGACCGCTGACTTTTAATTTTCTGATTTTTTTAACAAGCCTTCCACCTTGTAATACTCCTGGAGCTACACCTTCAAACTTAACCGGAACGGCTATAGTTACAGGTTTCTCTGGAGCAATTTCTAAAAAGTCAGCATGTAAAATGTTATCACTAACAGGATGATACTGGATATCCTGCAAAATAGTTTGATACTCTTTACCATCAACTTTGATATTTATCAGGTAAACTTCCGGAGTAAAGATAATTTTCTTAAAAGACTTTTCTTCAATGGCAAAATGAATTTGTTTTTCACCGCCATAGATAACACAGGGGACTTTTCCTTCTCTCCTGTTTTTTTTCGCATCTTTTTTCCCTACGTTCTCTCTCAGAGAACCGCTCAATGATACTGTTTTCA
>JAOZOC010000522.1 GCA_029933495.1 Bacteroidales bacterium | reverse complement strand
TGATTAGGCATAGCAAGCTTATATTTCTGACGCATTGCTTCAATATCAGGCTCTGCCAGGTGTTTTTCAGTTTCCATTATCCAGGATTTTAACCATTCGTCTGTTCTCCTCTTATCCACCATCAAAAGGTCTGGTCCGTTGAATTCCTCGCCAAATCTATGGCAGGCATTACATCCATGGTTAAGGTATTCCATTTCACCAGGAAGCATATTCTTCATTTCAATAGCTGATGGTTTAAAGGCCTGCATTTCCATATCCCACTGGACACGTTTGGCGTAAGCTAACAACCTCTTATTTTCAGCTTTAGAGTTAAATGTAACCGACAGATAACCCTGAAGTTTCCTGTTGCCGGGATTATGAATAGCATCAAGTAACAATGGGTACATACCAGCTTTTTCAGCTACAAAATCTAAAGTAGCTGTCTCGCCAGGACGCCAGCGGTACATTTGGTCATATGCAGAAATCTCATAAACATAATGGTCTCCTTTTGTTTGTCCATGATTTGTAAGGTGTAATTGAACATTTTGGCCTTGTTTTACCTTAATATCTTTTGGTGTAACGTTGCCATTATTGATAGTACCGTATATATGTACAGTATTTCCTTTTGTTTGAATTTTTTCTGATCCGAGAGCAGTATAGTACGGAGACTTTTTATTTGTTGTAATATCAGTTCCCACATCATACTTTGAAATAGAAGTAAAACCGTCAACATCCATCATAACAGTATAATGAGGTTCACCCATTGGAATTGGCAGGTCATATATAATTTTCATCTCATCATTCGGGCCTCCTTTGATATCAATTAGCTGGTGGTTTTGAGGATGAAGAGGACCAACCGGATTAAACCTGTCAATTGATAGTTTATTCAGCGCTATCAGGTAATCACCTCTTGGATCCAGTGCATCACCATGTGCTGCAACAAGGTGTCCGATATTATAGTGTGAAGGAACATAACCCAAAACTTTAAGATTTATATAGTCCCATTTTGTAATACGCGAGTCAACATAAATTGATGTATAAATAACTCCTTCATCATCATCAAACTGGTTATGTAAAGGGCCTAAGCCTACTTCAACACTACCATGCAGAGCATCTTCGAGAGAAATAATAGGGATACCATATTTATCATGTCCTTCGAAGTTTTTATCAGCAATAGCTTTCATTATCTTCTCAAATGAATAGACCCATGCGTGTGAATCAAGTTTACCGGCGACAACAATATAATTACCTGTTGTAGGATCAACATCAACACCATGCGGAGATTTTGGTTCAGGAATAAGATATAATAATCCCTCCTTAATAGAAACATCCATTGGGATAACTTTCATTCCATTTACCATTTTGTATTTTCCCTGCTTCACCACCTCGGCAGCTTTTTTCCAGTTTGTAACGTGCAAGTAGTCAACATCCCTGGATGAACAGCCTGCCTCAAATGGTGGACGTCCACTTTCTATACCTCCATAATACATTTCGGTACAAAATGAATTTGTAAATCCCCATCCATAACTGGCTAGCTTACCGGCATCTGATAAATCCTGAGTGTAAGGTGGAAATTCAAAAGTGAAGGAATTTTTAAGGTCAACTTCACCTGTTTCATTTTCAAATTTCCAATAGGTTAAACCACCACGCCAGTACTTTTCAAAGTTAGTTTGTGAAAGTGGGTAATATTTCCTGTCAAATGGAGCAGGATACTGGGTTGCTTCCATAATATACTCTGAATTAGGAGTAAAGAAGTTTCCACCATGATCGCTACGAAAAATAGGATTTTGTATAACGTCTTTCAACTCCCAGTCAGTTAAACTTACGATATAAATCCTTGGATTTGCCTTATCATTTACCGTAGCCCATTTTCCATTATATACACCATTGGTTTCTGAAAACCCCGGATGGTGTGTATCTCCCCAAAGTATTTCTTGTCCTTCAATAAAACCTTTTGCCATCATAGCTTCGGTTTCCATACTGTATCCATAGCCATTATAAGGCTGATAAGTACATGTAGGTACATATTTCATCATCCGCATAGACGGTACAGTATACATTGGCATATTACCTTCCTGTCCTCCGGAATTTAATGCAACATACTCATCTTTTATATTATCAGGAGTATATGTTTTTGCTGCTGCAAGAACATCGTCTGAGTTTAATCCTCTCCTTTTTACAACATCTCCGAATGATTCATCACCCCGGGGAGCTCCTAAATCGCCGGTAGCTGCCGGACCTTTATTATCACCACATCCGGTAAATAAAACAAGGGTGCCAAATAATGCAGCTAATAACCAATTTTTTAAATTATTTTGCTTTAATTTTTCCATGATATATATTATTTTTTGTTTTCTAATTCAATAGTTAATAGCTCTTTAGCCCTTAATCCAACATCTGCGGTTTTAACCTGATATTGCCAGTATTGTTCAGCCCAAAGGAATGCATCTCTCCATTTGCCTTCAGCTGCATATTTCTCATGTTTTTCTTTAGAACTTGCTGCCTGTCCTAATTGGTCAAAGGCATCTTCAACAAGGGCTGCTACGTAAGGGTAGTCCTGATAATTATTGTCTTTCAGCCATTGAACAACTCCGTTAATGATATCCTGAGTAGCATCAATAACTACAAGTTTATCTTCATAGTTTTTCTTATATCCTGCTAATTCTTCTTCTGTGAGAGCAACTTCTTTTCCAGCACCCGGGCCTGTATAATTTTTTGGTTTAATAAGAAGAATACCTTCCATTTCAAGGTGTAATGCAGAACAGAATTCAGTACAATAAAATGGAAAAACACCGGGACGATCTGCTACAAATGTTAAAGAAGCAGTTTTGCCTGGTTCGAAACTACCATGTTTGCCATAGGTGTCAACAGTGAAACCATGAGTTTCATCTTCAGCGCGCTCGAGGTTAGTCAGATGGAATGTTACAATATCACCTTCATTAACTTCAACAATTTCAGGGACAATATGAGAACGAATCATTGTTCCAAAAATGTGTACGCGATTTCCTTCACGTTCAATTTTTTCCTGTCCGGCAACAGTTTTATATCTTGATA
>JAOZOC010000521.1 GCA_029933495.1 Bacteroidales bacterium | reverse complement strand
CGCCTCAACCCGTTCGGGTTGAATTTTGGATAAGTCGTAATAAGTTGTGTCATAAATGTAAAAATCCGCTGGTAAGAAAAGGCTCCATTTTGCCGAGTCATCCTTCGCCCTGACAAAAATATGATGGAAACCTAATAAAAGGCTGTCAACCGGATAACCGAAATCTTCCATTACAACATCACCGGGAGTAACAGATACTGGTGTTCCTAAACCTACGCCGGGGTCGGGATTGACATACAAATCCATATCAACAAAATATTCTGCTGAAATCAATGGTGGTTGTATGATATTTTTGTAATTCACTGCTGTATCATAAACATAGAATAGTTTTTCGCAATAAAAACTCCACTTATTGTCGGTGTCCATTGTACGTATGAACAGGTGGTTATAACCCTGAGGCAAACCGGCAACTGAGATACCGGTAATGAATTCAACAGTATCTCCTGCCGCAATATTAAGTGAAGTCGCTAAACCAAAACCCGGATCGGTATTAAAAAAATATTCCGCAGCTATTATATCACCCGGATCAACAGACAGGTTGTCAATAAAGAATGAGCTGTCAACAGGGCAAAAACCATCACATACCTGTACATTATAGTTTCCTAAAGAAAGATTATTAATATAAAATGTGGTATCGACGGTTGACCATAAATAATTATAAACCCCACTCCCGCCATAAGCTTCAACAATGGCACTCCCATTGTTGGCTCCTCCCGTAGCATCTGTTTTTGTAAGGATCATACCGGGTATTGAATGTTTTGTTATTTCAATATCCGATGATCTTAATTCAATGCCTGAAAATGTCGTAACCCAAACATACCATGTCCCTGTATTTTTCACGGTTATGGATTGTGTGGTTTCGCCGGTAGGCCACCACTCATAGTTTAAACCTTCCGAAGCTGTTAAAATAACGGAATCCCCTTCACAAAATTCAGTACTTCCCTCTATTGTTACCACCGTATTGGGCATAGGGCCTACAAATACCTGCTTTATGACCGAAGCCCGGCAGGTATCGCTGTTTATAACAGTCAGCTTAACGTCATAAATACCTGAATTGCCGAAATTATAACTTATGTCCCGGCTTGTATAATCAACGGAGCCGTCATTATAAATATCCCATTCATAAGTCGTCCAGGAGAAAGTACTGTCAGAAAAATTAGTAAATGTTGTCGGGTTTCCCTGATTAACAATATCCGCAGTAAATTCCACAACAGGGCAGGTACAGGTAACCGGAAAGACATCAAATGCTTCGGTGTAATAAATGCTCCATTTCCCGGCTTCATCCTTAACCCTGATATATAAATGATGATTCCCCGTATCTAATCCCGACATACTGAAATATCTTTCGAATTCGATGGAATCGGCAGTTGGGCTATACTCCACAGGAGTACCAAAACCAATACCCGGGTCTTCATCAAAGAAATATTCGGCTTCAACGATTTTGGGTCCGGATTTGGAAATATCGGTAAATACCGAAACGTAAATATAAAAATCAGTACCTTTTATCAAACTCCATTTCGAAAGGCTGTCCATAACCCTTATATAAACATCGTGGTATCCATTGTCCAGTCCTGTGGTATTAAACTGAAAGTCTTCAGTAACAGAATCAGCCAGGTTCACCTGGATGGGTGTTCCGTAACCTATTCCAGGATCCTCATCGAAAAAATATTCGGCATTTGTTATTGAAGGCTGTATTACAGGAGGATAGAGGACCGTATCATAAACAAAGAAAAGTTTGTCGTAATAATGACTCCATTTATTAACGTCATCACTTACACGTACATTCAAATTATGATAACCAACTGTTAATCCTGTCATAGGAATGTAAGTTGCAAAATAAACAGAATCACCCCCTGCAATATTAAGAGGTAGCCCGTTACCAACGCCCGGGTCCTCATCAAAATAATATTCGGCAGCTATCACATCATCGGGATATACAGGATTGTTATATATATGAAAA
Source organism: Bacteroidales bacterium (assembly GCA_029933495.1). Classification (GTDB taxonomy): domain Bacteria; phylum Bacteroidota; class Bacteroidia; order Bacteroidales; family JAADJA01; genus JAADJA01. The sequence continues at coordinate 1,078 of JAOZOC010000521.1, read as the reverse complement.
TCTTTGTTTACCGGACAAAACCCGTCATTTACAATTACAAAATGATCACCTTCGGGGATGTTGTTCTCAATTGATAAAGAACCCCCTGTTGACCAGTTATAAGAATAATTGCCACTTCCACCGGTAACATCACAGATTGCAGTTCCATTTGCTATCCCACCGGTTGCATGAATCAATGTAAGTGATACTTCGGGAACCGGATATACCGTTACATTGATTGTTCGTGAAAAACCCTGAACGCCATATTGGTTGGTTAGCCTTAAGTTGTAAGAGCCTGATTTCTTCACAATCAACGATTGGGTTGTCTGTCCCGTATTCCAGTTATAAGAATATCCCGGTTGGGCTGAAAGTATAACAGAATCCCCTTTACAAAATGAAGTTGGACATGTAACAATCAATGATGTGTCGATAACCGGGCTTACTACCACCTCCCTGATAAAGGAAGCATAACAGGAATCGGAATTATGGATAGTCAGTTTTGCATTGTAAATTCCATATTCCGGATAAACATAAGTGATATCCCAAGTTGTATAATCAATTGTATCATTATTATCAACATCCCATTCATAAGTTGCACCGGGATAGATACTATCACTTAAATTAACAAAGGTTGTCGGATTGCCCAAAACATTTACCGTGTCTGCTGAAAAATTTACTATCGGACAAGTACAATTTACATTATGTATGTGTAGAGTATCCCTTTGCCACAAACTCCAGTTTTGATTTTCATCCAATACCCTTAAATAGAAATAATGATTACCCGTATCAAGACCGGCGACCGGAACATATCGTTCAACGCTCACCGTATCATAAATATTAAAGGAGACTGGAGTTCCGTTACCTGGTCCCGGGTCTGTATCAAAAAAATACTCTGCACCGGCAATATACTTTTGATTTCTCCCGAGGTCAATATGTTCCGAATTATAAACATAAAAAGGCGTTTCTTTATAAATGCCCCATTTCCCTTGTTCATCTTTTATCCTTACAAATAAATTATGGAAACCCAAAGCCGTTTCTGTGGTTGGAAAATTTTGATTTTCGTTTATCGAATCACCCGGGCTTATTGTAATCGGTTCCT
>JAOZOC010000520.1 GCA_029933495.1 Bacteroidales bacterium | reverse complement strand
CGGGGATTTTCAATCCACATTGGATTACAAATCCAATATTTATTTGGTTCGGTATTCGGAAATCCCGAACAGCTCTATTATAGAAAACGTCATTGCGACCTGAAGGGCTGGAATTGGCGGTGGCGTGAAGCAATCTGATGGTTTCTTACGGCTGCCTTTCATAGCAGGCAGATTGCTTCGCTATGCTTCCAGTGACGGTTCGCAATTATGATGATGTTATCACCTTACCCCATTTCCTTAATATAATTAACCAAACCCCTAGCTTTAAAGATATTCATGAGTTTTTCGGGAAGAGGTGCAAATGGAAATTCCTTTTTTCCAATTCTTACAATTCCATTTTCAAGATCAACAACTACATCATCACCTTGTTTGTAAGCATCTACAGCTTCAGGGAGAAGAATGATAGGAAGCCCCTGATTAACTGATGAACGGTAGAAAATACGGTTTACCGATTTGCAAATTACCGCTTTAACACCCGCAAAAGATAAACCCACAGCAGGGTGTTCTCGTGAACTTCCACAGCCAAAGTTAGCTCCTGCAATAATGATATCATCCTTGCCAACTCTGTCGGAGAAGCTCTCATCAAAACCTTTGAACAGGTGTGGCATAATTTTTTCCGGTTCGGAACTTAACACCGAGTAGGTGAGGTTTCCGGCAAACATCTGATCAGTATTCAGATTATCGGCATCGGCATAATTCCACACACCTTTTGAATATCTGTCCTCGTCGGAAGGTATCTCAACAGTGTTTGTCTCTTCAATTTCATAAGGGAAACTATCATTGGCTTTTATTCCTCTGGGATCTGTTATTTCGCCATTTAGAGCCGATAATGCAACAGCAGCAGGAGATGCAAGATAGATGCTTGCATTTTTATTGCCCATACGTCCTTTAAAATTCCGGTTTGCTGTTGAAATAACAGTATATCCGTCAGCAGGTATTCCCTGACCAGTTCCGAGACAAGGCCCACAGGAACTGGATAGAACATTGGCACCTGCTTCTAACAAGATTTTAATTATCCCATTTTCCATAGCTTCAAGATATATTTGCTGGGAAGCCGGTACAATAATCATCTGGACATCGGGATGCACTTTTTTGCCTTTTAGTACTTCAGCAGCCTGCTCAAGGTCTTCCAACCTTCCATTTGTGCAGGTTCCAACCATAGCCTCCTGAATTTTTATTCCCTGAACTTCGGATAATGCTTTGACATTGTCAACGTGATGAGGAACGGCAACCACAGGAAACAGCTCATCAAGGTTTATTTCAATTTCCCTGGTATATTTTGCATCATTATCAGCCCATATACCTTCTGTTTCTTCCCCTAGATATTCGTTGAGCATTTTATCGGGCGGGAAAACGGCATTTTTTGCACCCATCTCTGAAGCAAGGTTTGCGATTGTCATTCTTTGTGAGATATTTAATGTGTTAACTCCTTTACCATGATACTCGATTGACATATAATCAGCCCCGCTTGAGCCAATCATTCCAATAATCCATAATGAAAGGTCTTTAGCATAAACACCTTTTGGTAGTTTGCCGTGCAGCGTTATCTTAATTGATTCAGGAACTCTGAACCAGGTTTCTCCCTGTCTCCATAAACCGGCTGCTTCAGTTCTGTCAATCCCGGCAGCGAAGGCATTGAATGCACCTGCTGTACATGTATGGCTGTCGCTACCAACAATCACCATGCCGGGTTTTGCATAATCAGCCATTATCTGATGGCAGATTCCTTTTCCAGCATCGTGAAATTTTGTGATACCCTGTGCTTTAACAATATCTCTGATTGATTGATACTGATTTGCCAGTTTGGCACTTGTAGGTGGTGCGTTATGGTCAAGAACAATGAGTAGCTGTTCGGGATATGTGACCCTTTCGCCCCCCATTTTTTTGAATGTGTTGAATATGCTTGCCGTGTTGTCGTGTGTTAATATTATATCCGGTTTTTTAAAAACGATACTACCAGCTGGTGCATCGAAAATCTTTTCAACAAATGTTTTATTCATGGTGCTGTTATGTTTAGTAATTGATTAATCAATTTGTTTGTGAAGTGCAAAAGTAAGTGAAATAATTATTAGAAAATGTTACTTTTGCAACCCATACTAAAAATTATATTGTAATGACAGATGATATTAAACAAGAAGAACGAATACGTGAAGCTATTAAAGAGAAAAGCTGGAATGAGATAAAAGCAAATGATTCCTGGGCAGTATTTAAAATAATGTCTGAACTTGTTGACGGGTTTGAGACACTCTCCAGAATCGGGCCTTGTGTTTCAATTTTTGGGTCTGCGCGTTGCAAACCGAATACTGAGCATTATAAGCTTGCAGAAGAAATTGCTTATCTGGTAACAAAAAAGGGGTTTGGGGTAATCACCGGAGGAGGTCCCGGAGTTATGGAAGCTGCTAATAAGGGAGCTCATTTTGCCGGTGGGAAATCGGTTGGTTTAAATATTGACCTTCCTTTCGAGCAAAAGCCAAATCCGTTCATAGATACAGATAAGTTTATGGACTTCAACTACTTTTTCGTCCGCAAAGTTATGTTTATGAAATATTCTCAGGGTTATATAATAATCCCGGGTGGTTTTGGAACTTTGGATGAGCTTTTTGAAGCTATTACCCTTATCCAGACTCATAAGCTGGTAAGTTTTCCGATTGTGCTTGTATCAAAAAAATATTGGGGTGGTCTTTTCGATTGGATAAAGGAAAGAATGTTGGAAGAAGGAAAGATATCTCCTGACGATTTGAATATCTTTAGGTTAGTAGATACTGCTGAAGAGGCTGTGCAGGTGATTGAAGATTTCTATAATAAATATGCTCTAAAACCAAACTTCTAAAAATTTGGTTTTATGAATATTCAATGCAACTTATTTGCAACTATAAACGTCAATTTATTACAATTGAACACATAGAAGAAATAATTGATAAATTGAATTAAATAAGATCAATAAATAAAATAACAAATTTAAAAAATTGACAAATGAGAAAGATTAGTTTCAATCTGGTACTGGTAATGCTGGTGCTTTTTTCATTAGGTGCTGTAGCAT
>JAOZOC010000519.1 GCA_029933495.1 Bacteroidales bacterium | reverse complement strand
AACAAAAACTGGGGGAACTTTTTTGAGATAAACTCAAATTTTTAACAGCTTACCCTATCCCTCTCCTCAAGGAGAGGGAAGAAGCTGGTGCGCAGGCCTTTCCTCTCCCATTGGAAGAGGATAAAGGTGAGGGATACAATATTATATACTGCAATTTTGCCGACTACATTCTTTAGTTGACGGTAATGACCTCAGTCCCCAAGTCCCTTTACCAATCAATTCTTCTATCGGACACCTGCAAGGTTCTCCCTGTCCTAAGCCTCATGCGCAAACCTTACAGGAGCTTTCCTCTCTCTTCATTGCCAAACCTCCAGGCAAACCATCTCCTCCCCGGCAAGCCGGTAATTTTTATAAAACATTAAAACAGAGCACTTTATTAAATGACTACTTCCTGAACTTTCCCTTTAATATTCTCATTAATAATTTGTCCGTCAAACAGCCGGACTATCCTTTGAGCATATCCTGCATCACGCTGCGAGTGGGTAACAATAATCATTGTTGTCCCACTTTGATTTAGCTCCTCAAGCATATTCATTACCTCTTCACCATGTGCCGAGTCTAAATTTCCTGTTGGCTCATCCGCAAGGATCAGTTTGGGTTTTGAAACAACAGCCCTTGCAACAGCCACTCTTTGCTGCTGGCCTCCCGACAACTGCATCGGGAAATGCTTTGCGCGATGTGCAATTTTCATCTGCTCCAGAGCTTCATTTACCTTTTGCTTTCTTTCGGATGATTTAATCCCGAGATAGATAAGCGGCAGTTCTACATTTTCAAAAACATTCAGTTCATCAATCAGGTTAAAATTCTGAAATACAAATCCGATATTTCCTTTGCGGTGTTTTGCCCTTTGCTTTTCCGAAAGGCCGGAAACATCTTCATTCATAAAAAAATACTTTCCTGAGGATGGATTATCCAAAAGACCCAGAATATTAAGCAATGTTGATTTTCCGCAACCCGAAGGCCCCATAATGGCAACAAATTCGCCGGGTTTGATTTCAAAAGATACATCATTCAATGCTGTGGTTTCCACCTCATCGGTGCGAAAGACTTTTGTCAGATTTTCTGTTTTTATCATAATTTATACTTTCTATTGTTTTTTTTAATTTTCACGCGGCGGCGCAGCGACGCAACGTTTTTTAATTTTATCAAAACTCTTAAGTCCTAGAATCTTATATCATATGTCTTGTATCTTTCACCAAATAATCTTGTGTCTTCTGTCTAACAATCTTGTATCTCCCATCTTGCATCTAGCAATCAAAACTACTTAAAAACCAACTTCTCCTTATCTCCAAATGCATCATAGGATGAGATAATAACCTCTTCTCCCGGTTCGAGTCCTTCCATCACTTCGTAATATCTTGTATTCTGTCTTCCTATCTTAATTTTGCGTTTTGTGGCGAAATCGCCTGAAGGATCAACAACGTATATCCAGTTTCCTCCTGTCTCCTGATAAAAACCTCCCCGTTTAACAATAATCGCATCTGTTTCGCTACTGAACTTCAAACGAAGTTGCAAAGTTTGTCCCCTTTTTATCTGTGTTGGCTCTTTGCCCTCAAAATAGAGGTCAACCTGGAAAGAGCCGTTTGTGACATCAGTATAAATTTTCTTAATTAATAGATTGTATGTACTACCTGCAAAGTCAAACTCAGCAGTCTGGCCAATAAAAACTCTGGAGATAAACCGTTCGTCAATGTTGGCCCGAAGTTTAAAACCATCTTTCATATCAATCTGTCCAAGGTGTTCACCGGATGATTTTGTCTCTCCTATCTCAACACTAAACGAAGAGAGTTGTCCGGAGGTTGGAGCTTTTAAATAAAGGTTTTCAAGATTAGCTCTAAGCATATCAAGATTGTTCTGCATCCGGCTCATTGTTGCATCTATCTGACGACTACGGCTAACTGCCGAAATAGAATCAAGTTTTTTAAGCTGAATAGAAATGCCCAGCTGCCTGACTGTGTATTCATACTCGCGCTCAGCATCCTCAAACTCTTTATTCGAGATTACCTCGTCATCATACAGCTTCTTTTTCCTTTTAAAATCAGTGTTCGTCTTGTCTATTTGATATTGAAGATCAACAATATCCTTTTGTCTGTAGAACTTGTTTTGTTCCAGGCCGATTTTAGTATTTTGCAAATTGTTGATAGCGTCGTAAATTCTGGTTTCCTGCTCCATAAAACTCAACTCCATATTCGGATTTGAAAGTTTCAAAATCGTGTCTCCTTTATTCAGTAATGCACCATCTTCCACAAAAACCCTCTCCACAATTCCACCCTGTACAGCATCAATATAAATTGTATTTTTAGGATAGACCACACCATCAACAGGTATGAATTCCTGAAATTTATCTGCCTTAACAGTAGCAATGGTTATCTGTGACTTGTCAACATATAATGAACTTCTTTTATCACGAAAAAATAAAAGGTAAAGGATGAAGATTATCAGGAGGCTAATCCAGGTAATGTTGAGGATTCTTTTTGTAGTCCACTTTTTCTTTTCTATAACTCTGTCCATTCCCATAAGCGTAATTCTTGTATGTGATTATACAGGATTCCAAAATTACGAATATTATGCCACCGATTATAACAATCTGATACTCAATACAGGATTAAGGAGTATGCGGGTGATACTGTTCGGCAGCGTTCAGAATTTGTACAGTTGCGGACAGGGTGAGAATCTAATTGTTATTCTTTCTGAAATATCTTTTCCTGGGGCTTGATAAATCATAATATATTTTCTATACATCAAATATTTACATATATTTGCAACTTAATGAATTACTTTTAAAATTATGATTACAAAAACTCAAATATGGAATTCATTGGAGAATCTTCCAGAAAATATAACGATTGACCAGGTTATAGACCAATTGATTTTTCTTGAAAAAATACAAAAAGGATTGGATGATTCAAATAATGATAGAATACATACAAAAAGCGAAGCTAAAAAACAACTAGAGAAATGGATAAAGTAGTCTGGACAGATACTGCTATTCAGGACTTAAACGATATTGGAGATTATATTGCCAAAGACTCGGAAAGATA
>JAOZOC010000518.1 GCA_029933495.1 Bacteroidales bacterium | reverse complement strand
CATCCTTTAACTGAACATATTTTTCCTGACGAAGAACAGCCCTTCTGATACTCTTCAAGTCCAGAGTCATATCGCCAAAAGCCACTTCAACATCAACCTCAAACCAGTCCTGTCCCGATTTAATTCCACTGCTTATCTTTGCCCTGTACGGCGAATATTTGAATGTTTTTAAATCTTTCAATCCGAAGACTTCAACATTTGCCTTTTCCAGTTTTTCATAAGCATCGAAAAACCAAAAATCATCCATCAGAATGTCAGCCGGTATGAAAAACCGACCGGCATTTTTCTGGTCTTGAAAGTCGGGATGCAGCTCTGAAACAAATTCAAGAAAATCCTTTTCATATTCTTCATTCCGGTTATAGATAGTTACATTATTTTCTTTATCCAGAACCACTGAATTGCCCTCATCGGCCGGTTCAAATGACAAATCCCTGCCATACTTCACAACAGGTTTAAAAACCACATTATCTCTGAATTCTGAAAGAAAAATCTGCTTTTTTAAAGGATTGATGTTTTTTTCATTTATGGAAAACAAGTCGGATTTGAAGTCAATTTTATGAAGTTTGGAAACCGGTATAACATAATCACTAAAGAATCTATTGGCTTCTGTATTGGCTATTGTCAAAGGTTTCCAGTTAAACTGACTGATAACCATTGACTGGCTGATAGATTTATGCAGATATAGTGCATCATCAATGATTGTGTATAAAAAATGGGAATTGGAAATATCTATTTTATCACTGTTTTGTTCAATTCCATTAATAATTAGTTTTGGACTAAGATAAAGAAATGTATCATCATTATAGAACTCAAATTTTAGCTGAAGATGTTCGCTTGAAATAATAATAGGCTTTAAATCTGATTTTCTGACTTTTTCAAACTCTTCATACTCAGGAATTATAAACAGATATTTTTCTTTTTCAATAAGAGGGATGACTTTATTCAGAAATTCAAAAATGTGTTTTTCCTGTTCAAAAAAATCATCATTACCATCCGGAATCAATCCCAGCTCCTTACTCTCTTCAAAGAATCTGATCTTTTCGAGAATTGTCTTTTGATTTTTTGTAATAACCGGACGCTCGTCAAATGATAGCCCGCTAATTCTTTTAATATGGGAAACCAGTTTATCACCGGTCTTATTTTCTTTTCCTGTTAAAACAACGATTTCCAACTCATCGTTGGTGGAAAGATCCATTTTAGTATATGCAATAAATGCAAATCCAATTGACCTTTTTTCATATTTGCCACTTTCGGGAACAGGTGCCTCAACTTTTATAAGGTTGTGGTTCAGCTTTTCTAATGAAGCTTTAAAAAATTCAGGGTGACTTCTGTCGTCGCCTTTGACAGACAGCAGAGTTTCGTACCCCTCTTTTAAATCCCAGGATATTTCATTATTAATATAATTAAGGCTAAAATATTTGTTAAAATCTTTACCTCTTAATCCATACCTGTCCAGAATATTATTTTTAAGTATTTTAAGATTTTCAGGACGAATTTGATCAAAAATATCAGGATGTTCCGAATTTGCTATTTCGGTAAGAATCTGGGATTGGTGCGGGCAAAGTTTTTTTACTTTCTTTCCACAGTTGCAGGTAGTATACAGCTCTTTGTTTGCTATCCAGAATTTTACAAGGAAAATACTGCTGTATGAATAGTAATTAAAATGAATTTTATTTTCAGCAAAAATCTTTGTTTCATTATTTCCATAATCGTACCAGTTATCTGTTAATTTATCCAGCAGGTCGTATGTAATCTTTTTATAATCCTTTATCACATACGGATTATCTGAATACCGTAAAACAGGTTTTGCTAATTCTTGTACCTTTCCATTTACATTATTTGCATCTTTTATCGTTATGATTTCCTTTTCTTCGGGTCGCCCTCCAAATATTTCCTGGATGTATCGTAGAGCAGCAACCTGGTGTTTGCAAACCGGCCCCCAGTCATAAGGACAATTACAACTTGTCTTTATAGTTTCGTTTAATCCTTTGACCACCACCACATACAAAGTAGTTCCCCGCACTTCAAAAATCCCTGAACCTGTGGTTTTATTTATTTCAGCGCTTTCAATTCTTTTCTTCCTAAACAGACTATCACCCCTGTCAATAATTTCGGAAGGAGCATTAATGTCGAGATAATCCTCTATTCTATCTACAATGTTTACCGACATAAAATAAAAATTAATTTTCCGCAAAGATAGACAAACGAAGATTGTTAACGATCGGGTTTTCTTAGTTTAATATTGGTAGCTAATGGTATTGGGTGTTTTATATTTGTATCTTCCTTATCTTTGCACGATTGATGATAAAATTGATTTATGTATAAATACACTCCCCCCGATTATTACCTTGTTGATGAACTACTCACCGACGAGCATAAAATAATCCGCAGCTCCATTCGTGATTGGGTTGACCGTTCGGTAATTCCTGTAATTGAGAAATCAGCACAGAAACATGAGTTTCCGGTCTATCTGCTGAAAGAACTTGGAGATATTGGTGCTTTCGGGCCTTTTATCCCTGTGGAATATGGCGGAGCAGGCCTTGATTATATCTCTTACGGAGTAATAATGACTGAACTGGAAAGAGGTGATTCCGGTATCCGCTCTGCCGCTTCGGTACAGACATCTTTGGTTATGTACCCTATTTTTAGATTCGGCTCAGAAGATCAGCGAAAGAAATATCTCCCAAAACTTGCAACCGGAGAAATGGTTGGATCCTTTGGTCTTACTGAGCCAAATCACGGTTCCGACCCCGGAAGAATGGAGACAAAGTTTATGGATGAAGGTGATTATTATTTGCTGAATGGTGCCAAAATGTGGATAACCAACTCACCAATTGCTGATGTAGCTGTTATTTGGGCTAAGGATGAAGAGGGGAAGGTAAGAGGCCTGATTGTGGAAAAAGGAATGGAAGGCTTTTCAGCTCCTGAAACAACAGGTAAATGGTCGCTGCGGGCATCAATAACAGGCGAACTGGTTTTTGATAATGTGAAAGTTCCAAAGGAGAATCTTCTTCCGAATGTTAAAGGATTGAAGGGCCCGCT
>JAOZOC010000048.1 GCA_029933495.1 Bacteroidales bacterium | reverse complement strand
AGTCATTTCTATGGTTATAATGGAACAAGCTGGGTCCAGTTGGATAACTAAAACGAATGCTGCAAAACCTAACAGGTCTTCAAGACCTGTTAGGTTTGAGTGTTTCTACGATTCCCTTCTGTTCAATCTCTGGGCAAATTTGATTAATTCCGATTTTCTGTTTTCATTCACCGGTATTATTTCAATAAAATCCATTGCCCTGTCAAAATATTTTTCCATCTCCTTTTCAGTATCTTCCCGGAGGTTCAAATCTTCGTATATTTTCTTCACTTCTGCAACTTTATCCGGATTATCATTATCAAATAAATAGTTAAGTCTTGCAAGTGTTTCTCCTTCGGCTTTTTCAAAAGCTTTTAGGTAGAGATATGTTTTTTTGTTTGTTGCAATATCGCCACCGGTTTGTTTACCGAATTTTTCAACATTACTGAATACATCTAAAAAGTCATCCTTCAACTGAAAAGCAATACCTATATTTTCTCCAAAACGATACAGGGCTTCTCCATATTCATCATCAGTTCCTGCAAGCATTGTCCCGATTTTCAGACTCCCGGCAAGCAATACAGCCGTTTTCAACCGAATCATTTCTATGTAATCCTTAATTGTAATATTGCTCTGAGTTTCAAAGTTCATATCATATTGCTGACCTTCACACACATTGATAGCGGTTTTATTGAATACTGCAAAAACCTTTGATCTGACATTTTCAGGAGCTTTCATAATATAATCGTAAGCAAGCGCCATCATTGTATCACCCGAGAGGATTGCAATATTTGCATTCCACTTTTTATAAACCGTTTCCTTCCCTCTCCTTATGGGTGCATCGTCCATTATGTCATCGTGCAAAAGTGTGAAGTTGTGAAATATCTCGAGACCTATAGCAGGATAAAGTGCCTGATCCAGATCACCGCCAAACATATCGCAAGCCATCAGGCAGAGTGCCGGTCGCATTCGTTTACCTCCAAGAGATAAAGTATATGAGATTGGGTTGTATAACTCAACAGGCTTTCGACGGAAGTCAATCTCATTCAGAGCCTCCTTTATTTTGTTTTGAATTTCCTCTATCGACTGCATTTTCTTCTATTCAATAATGCTTAACAAATATTCGCCATAACCACTTTTTATCAGCGGTTGGGCAAGTTTTTTCAATTGCTGCCCATCAATAAATCCTTTATGATAAGCTATTTCTTCAATACATCCTATTTTCAAACCTTGCCTTTGCTCAATAACCTCTACAAACTGTGATGCCTGCAATAGCGAATTGAATGTTCCGGTATCCAGCCATGCTGTTCCTCTGTCCAGTATTCCGACCTTCAGCTTTCCTTTTTCAAGATAATATTTGTTAATATCAGTAATTTCATATTCACCTCTGGCACTGGGTTTTAGATTTTTGGCAATTTCAATAACGGAGTTGTCATAAAAATAGAGGCCGGGAACAGCAAAATTCGATTTTGGATTTTTAGGTTTTTCTTCAATAGAAATTGCTTTCCTGTTTTCATCAAACTCAACAACACCATATCTTTCCGGGTCGGATACATGATAGGCAAAAACAATTCCACCGTCAGGGTCACTATTTTCAATCAGAAGTTTTTCAAGCCCTGTACCGTAAAAAATATTATCACCCAGAATCAAAGCACATTTATCGCTTCCTACAAACTTTTCTCCAATTACGAATGCTTGTGCAAGCCCGTTTGGAATTTCCTGCTTTGCATAGGTGAAATTACATCCAAGTTTTTTGCCATCACCAAACAATTTTTCAAAGTGGGGTAGATCCTGGGGTGTTGAAATGATCAGAATTTCACGTATTCCGGCTTTCATAAGAATGGAAAGAGGATAATAAATCATTGGCTTGTCATATATAGGCATTAGTTGCTTACTGACGGCAAGTGTTAACGGGTGTAGTCTTGTGCCGGAACCGCCTGCGAGAATTATTCCTTTCATAACGCTAAGTTTAAAAATGCGATGTAAAGATAGAGTATTTTTTCTTATGCCGACCCTCTGGTATCAATCTGTTCGATTTCCAGATCATTAAGTTCAATATCATCCTCTTCGTCAAATATTTCGAGCAACGGTTCTTTAAATGCTTTTGTTGTAATACGATTATCAAGTGTGAGTATTAATGAGGGAAGCAGGAAAAGATTTGACAGTAGTGCCACAATAAGAGTGAAAGCAATCAGGTAGCCAAGAGATTCGGTACCGCCAAATGACGAAAGAGTAAAAATTATGAATCCGAAGAACAAAACTACCGAAGAATAGATCATACTGAAGCCTGTTTCTTTCAAAGCCGGTATTACAGAATCTTTTATCCTCCAGTCATTGATTTTCAGATGTAATCTATACCTCGACAGGAAATGAATTGCATTATCAACTGAGATACCAAGTGCAATGCTGAAAATTAAAACGGTTGATGGTTTTATAGATATTCCGACAAAGCCCATCATAGCAGCGGTCAGAAGCAACGGAATTATGTTGGGAACCAACGAAATCAGAATCATCCTGATTGATGTAAACAATAGTGCCATTAGGATTGTGATTACTACCAGAGCAAGAAGCAAACTCGTAAACAGGTTATTTACAAGGTATTTGGTGCCTTTCAGAAAAACCAGGGCTGTTCCTGTAAAATATACATCAAATTTTGAAGGAGGAAAGATAGAATCAACTTTCGGGCGTAGCTCTTCATTGATCCTTTGTATCTCGAAGGTTCCGAGATTTGCCATTTGCGTACTTATTCGTGTGTAGCGAGCTGTTGAATCAACAAAAGAGCTCAAAATAGATTTTTTGCCTTTTTCCATTTTCGGAGCATAGGAAAAAATGAAATTCTTCTCCTGATTATTCGGCATTGTGTACATCTTCGGATTTCCGCGATAGAATGCCTGTTTTGAAAATTTCACAACCTCAGCTATAGATAAAGGCTTTGACAGTTCGGGATAGGTTTTTAGAATATTTTCCAGCTCATTGATTCTATTTATAGTTGATAATTTTTCAACACCTTTCTTCTTTTTGGTATCAATCATTATTTCATAAGGCATAACACCTTTGAAATTCTTTTCAATAAACATCAGGTCAGTATATAGCTTGTCATTCTTTGGGATATCGTCAACTATTCTGCCTGTTGTTTGAAGTTTGGACATTCCAATGGCCGCAATTATTAACAAGATTACAGTTATACTATAAACAACCTTCCGGCGGGTGGAAACAACAATTATAACTTTTTCAATAATCTTACTGACCGGCCCTCTTTCCAGATGCCGGAAATGTCGTTTGGAAGGAGCAGGGAGATAGCTGAAAAATATCGGAAGAAGGAAAAGGGTTAGAACAAAAGCAACAAGAATATTGATGGAAGCGATAACACCAAACTCAACAAGAAGTCTGTTTCCGGTAACAATAAAAGCTGCAAAGCCGGCAGCAGTAGTTGCATTCGTTAAAAGGTTGGCATTTCCAATTCTTTGAACCATCCGTGAAAGTGCTTTTACCTTATTACCATGGCTCCTGTATTCCTCATAATATTTATTGAGCAGAAAAATACAATTCTCCACAACAATAACAATCAGAAGAGGGGGTAACACTCCTGTAAGCATAGTTACCTTATAATTAAGCAGCGACATTGTCCCCATCACCCAAATAACGGCAATAACAACTATAAGCATCGGAAAAAATACTGCCTGAAACGATCTGAAAAACACAAAAAGAATAATTGAAGCAACAATCATTGCCAGAATTACAAAAAGCTTCATTTCATCCTCAAGCATTTTTGCTGTCACTATGCGAATATAAGGTAATCCTGAATAGTGGGGATTTATATCATATTTTTCACAAAATGTATCGACCATACTTTTTATCTCCCCGGCCAGCTTAACCCTGCCTTTTGAATTTAATTTTTTCTCATCAAGAGTTATGGCCATAAGCTGGACATCAGTTTTCTTATTAAGTAACAGGCCGTCGTAAAAAGGTAAACTATATGTAATTTTTTTAAGACTATCAAGCTCTTTCTGGGTTTCCGGTTTTTTGGTGACTACAGGACGGAAATCAAATTTTTTTGTGGAGTCATTCCTTATTAGTTCAAAAAGTCTTGCAGTGGAAATAACCTCCTGAACGCCATTGATCTTCTTGAGATTATAGGTGAGGTCATAAAAATCATCAAACTCACCAAGATTAAACAGATTTTTATCTTCAATGGCGATAACCATCACAGTACCATCTTTTCCAAATCGCTGTTTGAAGTCATTGTAAATAATACTTGCAGTATCGGATGCAGGTAAAAGGCTACCAAATTCATACGACATTTTAACTTGCGAAGCCTTGTAACCCATAAATGCTGTTAAAAGCATAATAGCAATTAAGTTACCAAGCCTGTTTCGTAGAATATGCCTTACAATAAAAATCCACATAGTTGGTTAAATAGTATTGTTTATCGATAGATTATTATTTTAATAATTAAAAGAAAACAAAAGTAGTATTTTCCTTTGAGATAAGGGGGAAAAATATAGATGCCTGTTTTTTAGTAATATTAAAGCTAATCCCAGTTTAATATTTTTAATAAATCAAAATCTTCCGGATTATCAACATATTGTTTAGCAGCCTCATAATCACCCTCATGTATAAAGTGCATATTGTTGCGAAGTACCAATTGAGACCTCTGACAGTTTATATCCACAAGTCTTGGCTTTACCTTTCCGTTTTCATCTTCAACATCTTTAAGATAAAGAGGTGAAACATCACCTTTAGGATCGGCAGTTACCATACAACCGGTTGCGCCTTCATCAAATATTTTTTTAACACCTATCCCGAGAAGAGAGCAATAAAAAAGGTCAAAAGCAGTAGGAACTACACACCTTAATTCATATCCGAGTTCTACAGGACGGCTTTTCACTCCAATATTCAACTCTTTCAGTTTTCGTTGAACCAGCATATTGAAGATATGAGCTTTGCTTACATTTCCAAGCTCGGGATGACCATGGTCATCATAAGTAAAGTTAATTCCTGTTGCTTCAATTTCGGTATTTGTCATAAAATGAAAAACACCCTCGCTGATTATTGCTGCGCCATAGTTAATTCCAAGAATTTTGCGCTTGATTATAGATGAGATAACAAGGTTGGTTATTTTATCGAAAGACGGCCTTGATTTGTCAAACATCTCTGGAATAACAATCATAGGATAATGGCATGCTGCACCGATTCCAAACGCAAGGTGTCCTGCCTCACGCCCCATTGCTGAAACCACAAACCAGTTACCACTTGTGCGTGCATCCTCATAAATGGTTGCAGCAATCCTAACTCCTGTTTCTTTGGCTGATTCATATCCGAATGTTGGTGAGCCTTCAGGCAATGGAAGGTCATTATCAATCGTTTTCGGTACATGAATATTCTGGATACTGACATTATTGTCAGCAAGATATTTTGAAATACGGTTTGCCGTGGAAGCGGTGTCATCACCACCGATAGTGACCAATAACTTCACATTATTATTGACAAAAAAATCAGGATTGAACTCCTCATTTTTTGGTTTATGCCTGCTCATTCTCAGGAACGAACCTCCCTGATTCATTATTTTGTCACACCTTTCAAAATCCATTTCAACAAGATCTTGCTTTCTGGCGAACAGCCCCTTGTATCCATCGTGAATTCCTATTACACGATATCCGTCTTTTAAAAATACTTTAGCTACTGATGCAATAACTGTATTAATTCCCGGAGCAGGACCACCACCTGCAAGTATTGCTATTGATTTCTTCATTTTTCTATGTTTTAAAATTGGCGCAAAGATAAACTTTTATATAAATGTAATTTATTCCACAATAATCGTATCTGTTACTACGGAACATGCAGCAAAAAAGCCAAGCCCGCCATTGCTGATATTGGAAGGCAAGTTTCCCCTTGCCTCATCAAAAAGACTACCCTGCCACACTGTTTCAGCATTAAGTGCCCGGAGATATTCTGCATAATCATCAGTTAATGAATATTTCCTTTCAATAATAATACTTCCTTTTGGGAAAAAGACCTCCTCCATATCCGGATGGAAAAGCATGATAACATCCAAAGTCTTGAAAGTATAATAGAACAGTTTTGCTTTTGTGGAATCAGCATTCTGGTATCCGGGAAGATGTGACCAGTCGATTTCTATTTCATACATATTTTGCGTTTCGGCATCATAATCCGATGCTACCCAACCAATTTTATATAAACTGTCGTTGTTGTTTGAGGGAATATATGTAAGCGGATTTAACGGTAAAACAGGAACGATTGTAGATTCGGAGGTGTATTTCTTCCCTTCAAAAATGATACTTAGATAATATGTTTGTCCCAATGCTGCTGAAAATGAAATATCACTGAAGTAAACTCCAGGATTATCAACACTTTCTGTACACTCTGTTGACTGGTTTCCGTTGCTCAGTGTCACCTCAGCACCGCTTGCAGGAGCAGAAGTTTGATTTTGATTTGCAACAGGACGAGTTATTTTAATCTCCTGATTATGGTTTTCATTTGTAAGTATTGCCTCCACAACAATCGTATCGGGAACATCGACCGGAAATACCTTATCTGCTTTCTCCTCACAACCGCCAGTTATAATTGCAATTATCAGTATTAAAAGTATTGTTTTATTTTTTTTCATTATTATTCAACTATTTATTCACCCATTCACCCATTTAAGCATTTCTTTAATTAACCTACAACCTCAGCTTATAAGTCAATGACGGAACAGCTCCCATTAAATAGAACTGTGTTGTTGTATATTCTCTTGCCCCAAACAAATTGGCAGGGACAACAAATTTTCCATTTTTAGTTTCAACTTTATCAGTATTGTACCAAACTGGATTATGCCTGTTATAAACATTAAACAGTGCAAACCCGAGGCTATGCATAAAATGTCGTCTTTGTTTGTTCAATCTGAACTCCATAGAAAAATCAAACCGGTGATAGTCAGGCAGACGATCGTTATGCTTATCGCCGTAAACCGGAACGGAGTTCCCGTTATAATCATAAAAGGCTATGGGTGTTGTAATTGCCGACCCTGTATAATATATCCAGTTTGCTGCCATTTTAAAACGTTCAGTTAACTGATACGAAAGGTTAACCGAAAAATCGTTCGGCCTGTCGTAGAATGCCGGAAACTCTTTACCGCTATTAACATCCTTTATTTTTTTAAAAGCCCGTGAATAAGTATAACTTATCCATCCTGAAAGTTTCCCTTTGGTTTTTTTCAGAAAAAACTCAATTCCATATGACCAGGTATCTCCAAAACGTAACTCCCCTTCAATCAGGGGGTTCAGGAGTAGGTTCGCATGCGACTCATACTCAATTTGATGTTGCATATATTTATAGTAAGCCTCTGTTGTAAATTTTAAATTTAGTTTGCTGAATAGTTTCTCAAATCCAATGGCAACCTGATCGGCACGCTGAGGCTTAATGTTTGTGCCTGCCGGCATCCAAACCTCAAAAGATGAAAAAGGCCCGATAGAATTGGAAAGCATCTGAATATACTGATGATAAATCCCATAGCTCAACATAAGGGAGGCACTGGGGCTCATCCTGTATTTAAGGCTTATTCGTGGGTCCAGGTTTACAAAAGTTATATAGGATTCTTTCCCGGTAACTACCATTGTGTCCTTGACCAGGTAGTTTGTGTCAAAAGAATAAACCGTTGTCGGGCCAGTATTTGTCCAGACAGGCATCCTCAATCCGAACCTGTATGAAAGCTTTTTAGATATTTTATGTTCAACATTGGCATAAAAAGCACTTTTTGAAGAACGGTTCCGGGGAACTTTTGGAATATAATAGGCCGAAGTGTCGTAGGTTAGATTTCCGGGATTAAATTTATGGAAAGTCTGACTAAATCCAAATTTGAAGGTTAAGTCAGGACTTGTAAAGTAGGTAAAATCAGCTTTCAGGCTAAAATTTGAAATCTCCGATACCCAGTGAGTTTCCCTCTCGCCAAGGTCATACTTGTACGAACTGCCATAAATAGTCAGATTTGAAAATAACCTGTTATTGAAAATGTGATTCCATCTGAAAGTAGATGTCAGGTTTGTCCATACTACACCGCTTTGTTTTGAATCAGCTGTATTGTTCAGATTGTCTTTGCCAGTATAAAATGAGAAGTATATCCTGTTATTGTTATTAACCTGCCAGTTCAGTTTTGCATTAACATCGTAAAAATAGAGATTAAGAGTCGGATTGTATTTTTTGTAAATCCATTTAAAATTAGAATGGCGAAATGATGTATAAAAAGAGCTTTTATCTTTTACAATGGGCCCTTCTACAGAGGCTCTGTAAAGAAATGGACTAAGTACGCCATTAGCTTCAAACCTGTTCATATTGCCATCTTTTGTGTTTATCTTTATCAGTGATGATAAAGGATCACCTTCATCAACAGGTATATCACTTTTATAAATTCTAATGTCTTTTGTAATCTCCGGAATGATTACTGAATAGAAACCAAACAGATGTGCGGGATTGTAAACGGGTGCTTCGTCAATAAGGATTAAATTCTGATCCTTGTTTCCTCCTCTCACAAAGAAAAATGCCGAGCCATCGCTATGCGTCTCAATACCAGGAAGTGTTTGCAGGCTTTTAACCAATCCGGACTCACCTGCAAATTCCGGAAGTTTGCCAATATCCACCGGATTTAACCTGAGACGACTCATCTGGCTTGTTCCCAACAATTCTTCCTCAGGTTTCGACTCAACAATAACCTCTTCAAGGAGATTATAATCGGGCTGCAAATTCTGATTCAAAACAATATTTTTATCCAGGCTGATTTTTATGTTTTGCAAGTCATAACCGATGTATGAAATCCTCAGGATGTAATTCCCTTCAGGCAAAGTAAGGGAAAAAAAGCCATAAGAATTAGTAGTGGTTCCCGTAAAGGAGCTGTCAACAAGGACTGTCGCACCTATAAGGCTTTCACCTGTCTCCTTGTCTCTGATGATACCACTGATAGTATGTTTTTCTTTGGACTGTTTCTTTTTCCTTTTTTTTAGGATAATCTGTTTTTCAATCAGGGAATAATCTATATTTGTTTCCCTGGATATGTTGTCTAACAACTGTTTAACAGTATATTCTTTTTCTGCAATTATTAGTTTATGGTTAACGTCAATAGTTTGATTGTTATAGGAAAAATTAATTCCGGTTTGATTATGAATCTCCTTAATTAGTTCATCAACCGTTAATTCCTGCTTAGAGATTTTTACTTTTTGCAATAATGCATTATTTTGACACAGAGACTGAAATCCTGATACTAAAAGAATAAAAACAAGTATATATTTTGTCTGTTGCTTTAGCATTAAAATATTATTGTAGATAGTGACTCACCTCACCCAACCCTCTCCTCAAGGAGAGGGAAGAAGCTGTCGCGCAGGCCTTTCCTCTCCCCAAGGGAGAGGAAAAAGGTGAGGGGTACATCATTCTTATCAAATTACATTATTGACAAATAAGCTGCTTATAGCCTTCAATTAATGGGGGTGAGTTAAAAACCTAACCACCACATCCTTCTCCTGTAATCAATATAATGTTATCTTTTTTAACAACTGACAGATCAAACGTCTCTTTCAATATATTCAGTATTGCATCAAGCGATAAATTGTCGTAAGTAGCTGTAAGTCTGCAATCTTTTAAAGCCGGTCTGGCCAACTCAATATTTAAATCATAGGCCTCCGAAATATCTTTAACGACATCTGCAAGACGGTCATCCTCGAAAACCAGCTTCTTTGTTTTCCAGGCCAGATAGTTTTTGCTTTTATTCGCCTCTTTAACAAGATCTCCTGTCTCTTTAGAAAAAATACCCCGCTCGCCTTTTAACAGAATGACCTCTTTTCCTGTCTCAGACCGCAAAGCCACTTTACCGGTATTGACAATAACCTCAACAAACTGTTTATCAGGCCTTGCATCAACATTAAAAGATGTTCCCAGAACTTCAATTTCTATATTTTCAGCTTCAATAATAAACGGCTTTTCCTCATTTCGTTTTACCTGAAAAAAAAGCTTCACCTGTTAACAACACTTTTCTTTTCTTTCTGCCAAATTTACCCGGATATGTAATTACTGAGTTTTTATTTAAAGCCACCACTGTTCCATCGGGAAGGATTGCCGATTTCACGGATTCCATTGCAATCACATTCTCAACTCCCGGTTTTGCAATTATTCTGTAAAGGAAGAATGATGTAGTAAGAGCAATAATAACAATAGCAGCGATTTTCAGGATATATGTAAATGATCTTTTTGGTTGTAATGTTAGAACCTTTTCGGTATCTGTTTCTTCTTCTGCGAACAAAATCCTTTCTACTTCATTCCATTCCTTATCAATATCCACATCAACAACCGGTTTTCCTGCCTGTGTCAGGATCCAGGCCTGCCTGTACTGATTGAATAGCTTCTTATTCTGCTTATCGGCAAGCACCCATTTTTCAAGTAAAGCAACCTCCTCTTTTGTTGCTTCATTTGCGATGTACCTTCCTGTCAGTACTGAATAGTCCGTATGTTCGTCGTTATTTTTCATTGTTGTTCATTCACTATACACCTGAAACTTATTCTACCCCTATATATTTTAAGTTTAACTTTGTGATTCTTGGAGTCTTAGTGGCTTAGTGGCTGATTTTAAACATGTTGCCACGAAGACACTAAGACACCAAGTTGCACAAATACTAATATTATTATTTTTATGAACCAATTAAAAACAAAATTAAAATATAAATATAATCCTTCAGCTCCTCCCTTAATATTTTCAATGCCTTCGACATTTGTACCTCTACAGTTTTGACGGAAATACCAAGCTTTTCAGCAACCTCTTTATATTTCAAATCTTCAAACCTGTTTAACATAAAGATCTGCCTGCACCTTTCAGGCAATTTGTCAAGTGCTGACGAAATCTTTGTTTCCAGCTCCGCAACCGAAAATGCATCACTCTCATAAGCCGTTTCGTAATCTGCAATTTCAACGTCCAATACATTACTCCTGAACTTCTTATTGTCACGGATATAATTCAGACAACGGTTTCTGACAGAAGTAAACAGATATGACTTAACCGATTTGCTCGAATCAATACCCTTTTTATTCTGCCAGAGATTTATAAACACATTCTGTGTTATCTCTTTTGCAGTGTCGTTATCATTTACGTAGCTTCTCGCAAAATTGCACAAATCGCTGAAATATTGTCTAAACAACTGTTCAAACAGCTTCTTGTCAAGATTTGAGTATGCAATATTTTCAGCCAAAGGATTAAAAATTTTATGCCGGTGTAAAGATAGATGTATTTTTTTAAATATGAATCGGGGTTAAATAATCCATTAAAGCGCTAAAACAGTAAACCCCACAATACTAATAACCGGTAGTTAAATATCAATTTGAACCATTTAACCTGTTTCCGTTTGCCTGAAAGAGTTATTCAGATTGTAAATTCTGAAGAATCAGATATCCTGCACTATTAAAAACTTATTAACATTTTAACTTTTACATAAATAAATAATACTACATTTGACCGCTAAAGCCCCTTTTAGTATTTCTGAAATTTGACATGAATTCTCAGGTTTGTTTAATTAAATAATTTATTATGAAGCGATTATTACTTTTAGTTACCTTTGTCAGTGCTTTTGCACTGTTTAACTATGCACAAACTCAGAAGAGTAAAATTGTACATCCGACAAAGGTATCAACGGCTATTTATTTTGATGAAATACCATCTTTAAAAGATTTACCTC
>JAOZOC010000517.1 GCA_029933495.1 Bacteroidales bacterium | reverse complement strand
TTATCAATACAGCGTTACAGCAATGCACGATGATGGTGAATCAGTTGGTTCATTTGCAACAATTCAGTGGGGTAATCCACATATTAGTATAACACCTGAAACAATGGTTCAGAACCTTTTAATTGGTGCTTCTGCTTCCCAAAATTTGGTCATTGAAAATGTTGGAGAACTCGAACTCTCTTTTAATATTGTCCCTGAAATTACAAGTAAAGGGGGTAGTAAAAGTTACTGTTCTGCAAGTGGAGGTTGTGATGAATATATTAGTAATGTCACTTTTGGAACAATCAATAACTCTTCGAGTTGTGACGAATATGCAGACTATACCAGTATGTCAACTATGGTAAATATGGGTGAAACATATGATATTTCAGTTTCAAATGGTACTGTATATTCGTCTGATGACCTTGGAGTCTGGATTGACTGGAATCAGGATGATGATTTCGATGATCCGGGAGAAAATGTTGTGTGTGAAGTAGATAATAGCGGACAGGGAACATTTGCAATTACTGTCCCCGCAGACGCTACTCCTGGTGAAACAGTTATGAGAGTCAGAATTAAATATTCTGGTTCAGACTGTGGTGACCCGTGTGGTACTACAACATACGGTGAAGTCGAAGATTATGGCATATATGTATTAGGCTGGCTGTTATTAGACCATACTGAAGGAACTTTAGCTACAGGAGAAACTGATGTTATTCAGGTTACATTTGATGCCGCCGATCTTGATGAAGGTGTTTATACAGCTAACTTAAATATTTCGAGTAACGATCCTGATGTTCCGATGAAAGTTGTTCCTGTTACGTTAAATGTTGGTGCCGATATTCCTGAAATAATGGTTTCAGCAGACCCAACAGATATTTGTGCAGGTGAATCATCTCAACTATCTGCAAGTGCCACAGGTGGCTCAGGGAGTTATACTTATTCCTGGACTTCTTTACCAGAAGGATTTATATCCGAAGAACAGAATCCGGTGGTTACACCTACTGATACTACAAAATATATTGTTGCTGTTTATGACGGAATATTTACAGTGTATGATACGACTACTGTTAATGTTAAGCCATTACCAATGATACCTGCTATTCCTGAAGGTGAAGTTGAATTATGTCAGGATGGCGAAAATACTCAATATACAACCACAGGTGCAGCGTATGCTCAAAGCTATATGTGGTACATTGATCCTGCTGATGCCGGAATAATTACAGGAGATGAGATGACTGGTGAAGTTGACTGGGACGAAAATTTCTCAGGGGAAGCCCTGATCACTGTAAAAGGTATTAACGATTGTGGTGAAGGAGAATTTTCAGATGCACTTATGGCTACGATCAAGGCTCTGCCTGAAGTAACGTTTGACCTTTTGGATACTATTTGTGTATATAATGATTCCATATTGCTTACAGGTGGACAACCCGAAGGAGGTGAGTACACCGGAACAGGTGTTTTGGATGGTTATTTCTATCCCTATTCTGCCGGAGTTGGCGATCATACTTTGGTATATACTTATACAGGTGAGAATGGATGTGAAAATTATGCAGAGCAGGTAATTAATGTAAGCGAATGTCTTGGAATTGATGAAGTATTTGGAGGAATGAAACTTAACATTTTCCCTAATCCGAATACCGGAATTTTTAATCTGGAAATTTCATCAATTGATGCTGAAAATCTTGATATAACAATCTATAATAATATCGGTGTAATAGTTTTTGAAAGCAGAAATCTTGAGATAAGGGGTTCTTACTCCTCAAAAATAGACCTTTCTGAATTATCAAGCGGACTCTACTTTATAAATTTGACAAAAGACGGGTCAAACTATACTGAGAAGATTATAATTCAAAAATAGAAAATAAATTTTTTACCCTCAAATGTTTTTCAGACATTTGCCAATCTTTGTCTGAGCACATTTGAGGATAAGAAATTTTTAATTTATCAAATAAATATAAACTAACAACGAGAAAAATGAAAAATGCTTTACTGACTTTAGTAAATGCAAAGTTTCTGGCAATAATGCTTGGCTTTGCATTTCTCTACACAAATGTCCTTGCTGACAACTATTCCTATGAGGATAGTTGGGGAAAAGCAGGATACACAATTGAAAACCAGAATTCAAATAAAGTGATTGTTAATTACTCTATTAAGAATTTTACATTGCAATCTACTCAAATCAATGGAGAATCCATGATGAGTCTTGAGTTGCCCAATGTTTTTCTTCCAAATGATGCCGGTGCTCCAAATCTTCCGGGAAATGGCCGCTATATTGCTATTCCACAAGGTGCAATAGCAAATTTATCAATACTGTCATACCGGACAGAAACATTCGAGAATGTTGATCTTGCTCCTGCACCTCGTATTCCCTGGGATACTGAAGTAGGGCCGCTGGACTATACAAAGGATATGACAATTTATTCAGCTAATAAATTTTATCCTGAAGAACCAATTAAACTTTCAGACAATGATGTAATCAGAGGTGTTGATGTTGTTATGCTCGGTATTACTCCGTTCCATTATAACCCTGTTACCAAACAACTTGTTGTTTACAGAGATATTAAAATTGAAGTTGAATTTACAGGTGGTAATGGACATTTTGGTGACGACAGACTTCGTAGCCGCTTGTGGGACCCAATGATGGAGGATATGCTTTTGAATCGTGAATCACTTCCAAAAATAAATTACAATGTATCACATCAGGCAACTGAGGAAACAGGATGCGAGTATCTTATCATAACTCCTAATGATGCAGTATTCCAGCAATGGGCTGATTCAATTAAAAAATTCAGAACCAATCAGGGTATCCTGACAAATGTTGTAACTCTGGCTGAAATCGGTGGTAATAATGTTAATACTATTGAAACTTATCTCAACGATGCATACAACACCTGGGATATTCCACCTGCTGCTTGCCTCATAATGGCCGACTACGGAACAAATGCTGACGACAGAATAATTGCTCCTATCTGGGACAACTATTGTGCTTCCGATAATATTTGGGGCGATGTTAATGGTAATGATATGCCCGACATTGTTATGGCACGGATGACAGCTCAGAATGCAACTCATCT
>JAOZOC010000516.1 GCA_029933495.1 Bacteroidales bacterium | reverse complement strand
AGCACTCATTCTCGTGCTGCATTTTTACAAAATTCTTCAATGCACCGAAATAATTACCGAGGTGCAGATTTCCCGTTGGTCTGATTCCACTTAATACAATTGACATAACTATCTACTTAATAATTTTTGTTAATACCGGATTAGGGCGTAAATATCAGAATAATTTTAAACCGGTGAATTAAATTTTAATTTCATCATCATTTTTATTGAAAAAATGATATTCGAGGAAATGGTATGATTTATCAGGTTTAATTCTAATCCATCTTTTAAATTTAAAATACCAACTCACCTGTGGCGAAATAATACCCTTTGTGAGATAAGCATATATGTATGGATGAAGAATAAGAGTAAGTCCCTTTTCATTTTGATCCTGAACCAGATATCTGATATTGTTTTCTATTTCATCAACAAACAGCATACTGGGCTTCATCTCTCCTGTACCATCACAAACCGGACATTTTTCCAGAATATCAATATTCATTTCAGGCCTTACACGCTGTCTTGTGATTTGTACAAGACCAAATTTACTAGGAGGCAATATCGTATGTTTGGCACGATCTTTTGCCATCTCCTCTTTAAGAGCCTGAAACAGTTTCCTTCTGTTTGCAGCCTGACGCATATCAATAAAATCAACAACAATGATTCCGCCCATATCTCTCAATCGCAGTTGACGTGCAAGCTCTTTCGCCGATTCAATATTAACAGATACAGCATTCTCTTCTTGATTCTGTTCTTTATTAACCCTGTGGCCACTATTTATATCGACGACATGCATTGCTTCGGTATGCTCAATTATGAGATAAATTCCACTCCTGATCGTAACTGTGCGGCCAAAAGAGTTTTTAATGTATTTATCAATACCAAAATGTTCAAATATGGGAGTCTTCCCTTTATAAAGCTTAACTATGTTTGCCTTGTCAGGAGCTATTGATTTGATATAAGTTTTTGTGTCTTCGTACAGAACGGGGTCATTGATATAGATATTATTGAACGATTCGCTGAGGATATCTCTCAGGATTACAGATGTTCTGTCTAGTTCACTTACTATTTTTTTAGGTGCTGTCGCCTGTTTTAGCCTTTTTATGGAGTTTTCCCATTTCTCCACAAGATTTTTCAGATCAGTGTCAAGTTCGGCTACTTTTTTGTGTTCAGCAACAGTACGGATAATAACGCCGTAGTTATCGGGTCTGATACTTAATATCAGTCGTTTGAGTCTGTTTCTTTCATCAGAACTTCTGATTTTTTGTGAAATTGATACTCTGGTCGAAAAGGGCACTAGCACGAGAAATCTTCCTGCAAATGATAATTCGGAAGATACTCTTGGTCCTTTTGTGGAAATGGGTTCTTTGGCAACCTGAACCACAATTTGCTGGCCTGATGTAAGAACATCGGTTATCTTACCTGTTTTTTCAATATCCTTCTCAGGTTTAATGTTGGCTGGTGAACCAATTTTGCCTTGTATAGCAAGGCGTGTCATTTTGTTTAATGTTTTTATTTGTGGACCCAGGTCAAGGTAATGCAGAAAGGCATCTTTTTCGTACCCCACATCAATAAATGCTGCATTTAGCCCTGGCATTATTTTTTTGACCTTGCCAAGGTAAACATCTCCAACTGCATAGTTCGTGTCGTTATGTTCCTTATTTAATTCAACAAGGACCTTATCCTCAAGTAAAGCAATATCTACTTCGGATGCACTTGAATTAACAAAAAGCTCTTTATTCACATTTTATTTCTTAAAATAGATCAATTCATTAGTCTGATAACCAATGAGGTTGTCGGAAGAGCAGAAAGTAAAATTTGCAGGTAGTAAAATTTAAAAAAAGTAAGCATAACGCCTTATAAGGCGTTATGCTGTTTCAAATTAAATTATTTCTTTTTATGTCTGTTTTTCCGCAAACGTTTTTTTCGTTTGTGGGTTGACATCTTGTGGCGTTTTCTTTTTTTCCCGCTTGGCATATTATTCTAATTTAAATTACTTAACTTTACTTTTTACGTCAGTTACAAAAGTTTTTGCAGGTTTAAATGCTGGAATATTATGAGCAGGTATGATAATAGTTGTGTTTTTTGAAATATTTCTACCGGTTTTTTCAGCCCTTTTTTTAACTACAAAACTACCGAAACCTCTTAAATATACATTTTCTCCATTTGCAAGTGAGTCTTTTACAGCTTCCATAAATGCCTCTACAGTGTGTTGTACTGTTACTTTCTCAATTCCTGTTTTGTTAGCGATTTCCGCTACGATTTCTGCTTTTGTCATGATCTATATATTTTATTAATTATTAAATGATTACATTTTTACAGGGCTGCAAATATATAATTTTTTTTTTAATGCAAGAATTTTTATTTTATTTTTAACTTACTGTTTTTAAATTTGTTCCTTAACAGGATGAAAAACGGCAGGTAATTTCTGGTCGCAATTATTTTTTTCGATTTTGATTAAAAAATGTTGGTTTTATATAACCTGATTATTCTATTTTGTTGTATTTTTGTATAAACTAAAATTATAAAAAAATGGCTGGAGTAAATAAAGTAATATTAATCGGAAACCTGGGCAAAGACCCGGAGATTATCACATTTGATAACGGAGTAAAAAAAGCGGCATTCTCACTTGCTACTACAGAAAGTTATAAAAATAAGGAAGGTAACCGTGTTGATCAGACTGAATGGCACAATATCGTTTTGTGGCGCGGACTTGCTGAAGTGGCCGAGAAATACCTTCATAAAGGAGACTCAATATTTTTAGAGGGTAAAATCAGAAACCGTTCCTACGAGGTTGACGGTGTAAAAAAATATATTACCGAGATTGTTGCAGATAATATGACAATGCTTGGAAAGCGCGGTGATTCGCAGGGAACAACACGTCAGAATACCGGGGAGACTGCACAGGCACCAAAAACAACAGATGCTGAAACACTTGATCCTCCTGAGGATGATCTGCCATTCTGATTTTTTTGGTTGTTTTACATTTTATTATATTTGCAGCCGATTTGTAAAATTAAACTTTTGAATTTTGGAAGACCCTGATTGTGATCCTCATTTGTATTCCTTTAAGATTCTTCTA
>JAOZOC010000515.1 GCA_029933495.1 Bacteroidales bacterium | reverse complement strand
GAAATGTTCCTATCGTAAGCATATACAATCCTACGATTAGTGTCATCTCAATAATATATGATAACTCAGTGATAGTCAGGTCGAGACGATTGAAATTCTTCTCCGTTTTCAGGTTCATAAGAATGAGATTGAAAAAACCGAGCAATGAACCGAGAGCAAGAAATCCGTAACTCGCAGTTATAACGGCAACGTGGATAACAAGCCAGTACGATTTAAGAACGGGAACAAGGTTTGTTATTTCCGGGTCCATCCAGCTCAGCCCGGCTACCATAAGAATTATTGACGCGAGAAGAGCCGTAATTGCGAGGGTAATTTCCGATTTTTTCATAAATGTCAAACCTGCAAGTACTGTAGCCCAGCCGATGTAAATCATTGATTCGTAACCGTCGCTCCAGGGTGCGTGTCCCGAAATGTACCATCGGACTGCAAGTCCGATTGTGTGTACGGCAAAAAGAGCAATTACAACATAGGAGCCGACCCTGATTGCCTTGTTTAACTTTGCTTTCGGATTTAAAAGTGTGATAAAATAGAATATAAGAAGAATAAAAGCTACAATCCCGTAATATCCTGATAAACGTTTGAAAATATTGACCTTGTTATAAAGTATTTCAAGTTTGACTTTCGATTCGGGCGGCATTATCTCTGCCCCGTATTTTTTTTGAAACGATTTAATGTGATCAAGGTATTCATCAGCTGTTGACCAGTCTCCTGATGCAGTTGCTTTTTTCACTTCTGTGTAATACATTGATAAAATGCCTCTTACGAAAACCTCTTCATCTCCCGAAAAATATTTTTCCGACTCACCGGCAGTAACCCATTTATGGTTTTCATCTCCGGGGACAGGGAAGATACGTAGGAAAGTTCCCGAATAAATCATATAGAAAATATTGACACGTTCATCAACTTTCAGAACCTCGTTATCAAATTTCGATTGTTCGGCAGGCTTTTTTGCATAAGCCGTTTCCACATAGCTGCTAATCAGATAACCGTTTTGTGAGTGCATATCAACAATTTGGTTGAATGAAGCATATTTTCCTGACAATCCGAGCAATTTCCGAAGTTCGGGATGATTAATCTTTATCAAAGGCTCCTTCTCCCATATTGCAGGATTTACAAGTATTCCGAGGAAGACCTGTTCGGGTGTCTGTCCTTTGTATTTTTCCTTACGTGCAATTTTTCGCAGCACTTCCGATGCAAGAGAACTGACGGGCCTTATCCTTCCGTCGCGTTCCTGTATCATCAGCATCCCGAATTCTTTGGCATGCTCCTTTTTTATAACAGGCAAACCGCCGGAAGAGTTTTCAGCGGCAAAAACACTGCCTGAAAAGAGTGTTGAAACTGCTAATAGTGCAATAGTTGCCGTTTTCCTTGAGTAATGAAGTTTTGAGGACATTCTCGCTAAAAACCTGAATCTGCTGCTCCTGCTGAACAGTGCTGCAAACATTCCGAGTGTCATCAGGAAATAGCCGATATAAGTAACTCCTGTTCCCCAACCGTCGTGGTTTACAGAGAGTACAGTGCCTTTTTCATCCTGGTCGTATGACGACTGAAAGAACCTGTAACCGCGATAATTCAGAACGTGATTCATATAGATTTTATAGGGCATTTCTACATTCTTTTCCTTATCAATAACAGTAACCTCACTTGAATAGGATGACGGGCTGTTTGATCCCGGATAACGTTCCAGAACAAAATCATTTAACTTGACTGAAAACGGAAGTGTTATTGTTTTCGGGCCGTAATAGAGTTTAATATGAACTCCGTTTATTGTAATTTCACTTGGTTTGCTTTTAAAACCCTTGCCCCCGAACACTTCAAGTTTACCGTTTTCATTACCGACCGTAATATCTGCAACAAACGCATCAAAAGAGGCCATACCCTGTTTGCCTTCCGTACTTGTCAGTTTTTTAACGGCAGACTCATAATACCTTTTTACAACAAAGTTCAAATCACCATAGGAATAGAGGTTCATTTTATTCAGTGTCAGGAGTGTGTCGGGTGCGAGCATTGTTTTGTTTCCCGAAGCCATATCCATATATTCAACCGAATCCAGGGTTATGATTTTTAATCCGTCATCTTCTGTAAATATTTTTATTTCCGCGCTGCTTTCATCAGGGTTCAGACTGAAAGTCCTTCCGCCGAAGTTAATATCCTCACCCTCTTTCAGATGCAACTCGGTACGGCTGTTGTTTTTGTCGGAAGCAATTATCCATACCATCTTTTCACCGCCGGGTTCGTCTGCCCAGGTCTCAGCTACGTTTGTGAAGTAATCCGTTACTTTGATCGTAACTTTTTTATCTCCGATAGTGAAATTATCGCTTACCCTCCTGACGGAAACAGGTGTTGCAAGAACCTTTTCACTGTTTGAGTATTGAGCACCATTATAATCGGCATCTATTACCACGTAGGTTTTTCCCGACAACATCTCGTTTGAGGTTGCACCTTCCCTGATGGACATCATTCCCTCATAACCGATAAACCTTGTCAATGCAGCACCAATAAAGATTATCAGAAAGGCAAGATGAAACAGAAAAACCGCCCATTTTTCTTTTTTATACATCTTGTGTTTTATGATGCTGCCCGTAAGATTGACTGCGAGCAAAAGCAGCATAATATTGAACCAGGTGGCACTGTAAACAATGGCTTTGGCTGTTTCGGCACCAAAATCATTTTCAATAAATGTGACATATCCTATTGAGAAGGCAAACAGTAGCAGCAAAGTTCCTGTCAATTGCATCGAAAAAAGTATATTGTTGATCTTCTTCATTACTTCAATGTTAAAAATTAATAAACCGCAAAAGTATATCTATTTTTTAGTTGTTTGTTTATTAACAAAAAAAAATAGGGAATGTTCTTCTCTATACTGAAAAATGCGAGGAGGAAGCTTGCTTAGTACTTCACGGTGGTAAGCAAGTGTAAGGTGATGTGCTAATTAGAAAAATACTTATCTTTGCAAATATGCACTTCGATCAGGACTATATTTACCACATATACAATCGTTCCAACGAAACCGTATTTTTTACTAATGATAATTACCTGTTTTTTATTGAAAAAATCAGAAAGCAT
>JAOZOC010000514.1 GCA_029933495.1 Bacteroidales bacterium | reverse complement strand
AATCTCAGGGTGGAACTGCAACAAAAATGTAATTCTAATGAAGAAATTAATAGAAACAATAAGAAATATATATAAGATTGAGGACCTGCGAAACAGGATCCTTTATACCCTTGGTATTATTCTTATATATAGATTTGGTGCTTATATTGTTTTACCTGGCGTTGATCCTCACCAACTTACAAACCTGAAAAATCAGGGTAGTGAAGGATTACTTGGCCTTTTGAATATGTTTTCGGGTGGAGCTTTCTCAAATGCGAGTATATTTGCTTTGGGAATTATGCCTTATATCTCTGCATCTATTGTAGTGCAGTTGCTTGGAATGGCTATTCCTTACTTCCAGAAATTACAAAAAGAGGGTGAAAGCGGTAGAAGAAAAATAAGTCAGATTACCAGGTATCTAACAGTTATAATCCTTATTTTTCAATCGCCGGCATATATTGCGAACCTGGTAAGGCAATTGCCGCCTGAAGGAATTTATCCTTTCGATCCGAATATGGCGACACACACCGTGTTTTCATTCTTCGGAATTTCGTCAATAATGGTTTTGACAGCAGGCTCGATGTTTATTATGTGGCTTGGTGAAAGAATCACTGAAAAAGGTATAGGTAATGGTATTTCTCTCATCATTATGATTGGTATCATTGCAAGATTGCCTTTCGCACTGATTGGTGAGTTTGCTGCCAGAATGGAACAGAAAGGTGGTGGAGGTCTTGTTTACTTTGTTATCGAAATAGTTGTTCTGATTTTTGTTATTCTTGTTACTATTCTTTTGGTTCAGGGAACAAGAAGAATACCGGTACAATATGCAAAACGAATTGTAGGAAATAAACAATATGGAGGAGTACGGCAGTATATACCATTAAAAGTTAATGCTGCTGGAGTTATGCCTATTATCTTTGCTCAGGCAATTATGTTTCTGCCTATAACACTTGTTGGTTTTACTGATTCGGAATCACTTAGCGGATTTGCAGCGGCATTTTCGGATATTAATGGATTCTGGTATAACTTCACATTCTTTATAATGATTATACTATTTACATATTTTTATACTGCTATTACGGTTAATCCGAATCAAATGGCAGATGATATGAAGAAGAACGGTGGATTTATTCCAGGGGTTAAACCAGGAAGGAAAACGGCTGACTTTATTGATAATGTTATGTCAAGAATTACTTTGCCGGGCTCAATTTTCCTCGGGTTTGTAGCGATTATGCCTGCACTTGTAAGATTGGTTGGAGTAAGTACCCAGTTTGCACAGTTTTATGGAGGAACATCATTGCTGATTTTGGTTGGTGTTATTCTGGATACTTTGCAGCAAATTGAAAGTCATTTATTGATGAGACATTACGACGGATTAACAAAGTCCGGTAGAATAAAAGGAAGGTCATCTTTTAGTATGACTGGTTAAGAATATTTTGATTCGCGGAGGCGAAATGATATATTATAAAACAGAAAACGAAATAGAGTTATTAAGAGAAAGTTCTTTGCTTGTTGGTAAAACTCTCGCTGAAGTTGCAAAACTTATTAAGCCCGGAGTAAGAACTATTAGACTGGATCAGGTTGCTGAGGAGTTCATCAGAGACAACAATGCCATACCCGGATTTAAAGGCTATAATGGGTTTCCATATACCTTATGTATTTCGGTGAATGAAAATGTTGTTCATGGGTTTCCTTCTGAAAGGGAACTGAAAGATGGTGATATTGTCTCAGTTGATTGCGGAACAATTATGAACGGCTTCTATGGTGATTCAGCCTATACTTTTGCGGTTGGTGATGTTAAAGAAGAGGTGCTGATGCTGATGAAGAGGACTAAAGAGTCACTCTACAAGGGAATTGAAAACGCAATTGCCGGAAAAAGAATTGGAGATATAGGTTATGCGATTCAGAGTTATGTTGAAAGTTTTGGATATTCGGTTGTACGAGATCTTGTTGGCCACGGGCTTGGAAGAAATCTTCACGAAAAACCGGAAGTCCCTAATTTTGGAAGAAGAGGCAGAGGTACTAAGTTAAATGAGAATCTGGTGATAGCAATAGAGCCGATGATCAACCTGGGTACAAAAAGAGTTGTTCAGGAAAAAGATGGCTGGACAATACGAACTGCCGACAGGCAACCATCAGCACATTATGAGCATGATGTTGTTGTGAGAAAGGGAAAAGCAGAGATTTTGTCAACATTTGATTATATAGAAGAAGTATTGAATAATAAATAGTTTAGAGTATTATGGCAAAACAGGCATCAATAGAACAAGACGGAACAGTTATCGAATCTTTGGGTAACGCAATGTTTCGTGTGGAACTTGAAAATGGTCATGTTATTACAGCTCATATTTCAGGAAAGATGAGGATGCACTATATTAAAATTTTGCCCGGTGACAGAGTGAAACTTGAAATGTCACCATATGATTTGTCAAAAGGACGAATAACATTTAGGTACAAATAAAAAGGAGAAAACAATGAAAGTCAGGGCATCTGTAAAGAAGAGAACACCAGATTGCAAAATCGTTCGCAGAAAAGGACGTTTATACGTAATCAATAAAAAAAATCCCAGGTTTAAACAGAGACAAGGGTAAAGATATTTGATTTGAATTTTGAATAATTAATAAAAAATAAATAGTTTTTATATGGCTCGTATAGCAGGAATAGATATACCAAAGAATAAAGCAGGTGATATTGCTTTAACATATATCTATGGTATAGGAAGGTCAACAGCACGCAAAATCCTGAAGGAAGTTGGTGTTGACGGTGCAAAAAAAGTTCAGGACTGGAACGACGAAGAGCAAACAGCAATTCGTAATGTCATCAGCAGTACTATTAAGGTTGAGGGTGAATTGCGTTCTGAAGTTCAAATGAACATTAAACGATTAATGGATATTGGAACTTACAGAGGTATCAGACATCGTATTGGTCTTCCACTGCGTGGTCAGCATACCAAGAATAATGCAAGGACAAGAAAAGGACGTAAGAAGACAATTGCTAATAAAAAGAAAGCACCTAAGGGTTAATATATAGTTAGGTTGGAAAATTAATTACGACGGTAAATAAATATTATGGCTAAGAAAACCAGAAGT
>JAOZOC010000513.1 GCA_029933495.1 Bacteroidales bacterium | reverse complement strand
CAAAGTCCATTCAAACGAAAATCGCCTGAAACAAAAAGAGGCAAATTTTCAGCAAAGGATGGAAGATTTTCAGAGAAAAAACAAAGAGCTTGAAACAATCAGAGGTAATCTTAATGCACAGCTCGACCTTGTAAATAAAAAGCAGTCAGAGCTTGAAAAATCTCACAAACAACAAGTTGAAGCCCTTGAGACCATTTCCGGTCTTTCGGCCAATGATGCAAAAGAGCAATTATTGGAGGCTTTAAAAGATGAAGCCAGAACCGAAGCTATGTCTCAGATATCTGAAATTGTTGATGAGGCAAAGCTTACTGCAAACAGGGAAGCAAAGAAAATAATTGTGGAAACAATTCAGCGTACGGCCACTGAGAATGCAATTGAGAATTCCGTTTCGGTTTTTAATATTGACAGTGATGAGGTTAAGGGCCGGATTATTGGGCGTGAAGGAAGAAATATCAGAGCTTTAGAGGCTCTTACCGGCGTTGAGATTATCATTGATGACTCTCCAGATGCAATCCTCCTTTCATCTTTCGACCCTGTCAGAAGAGAAATTGCAAGACTGTCCCTTCATAAACTGGTTACCGATGGCAGAATTCATCCTGCCAGAATTGAAGAGGTTGTTTCCAAAACAAAAAAACAGATTGAGCAGGAGATAATTGAAGCCGGGAAAAGGGCTACTATTGACCTTGGCATTCACGGTATGCATCACGAACTTATCAGAATGGTCGGGAAGATGAAATACCGCTCTTCATACGGACAAAACCTGTTGCAGCACTCAAAAGAGGTTGCAAATTTATGTGCTACTATGGCTGCTGAACTGGGGCTAAACCCCAAGCTGGCCAAAAGAGCAGGGCTACTTCACGATATAGGTAAGGTGCCTGATAACGAACCGGAGCTTCCCCACGCACTTCACGGAATGAAATTAGCTGAGAAATTTAAAGAAAAACCGGAAGTCTGTAATGCAGTCGGTGCTCACCATGATGAGATTGAGATGAAAAACCTGATTGCTCCAATTGTTCAGGTATGCGATGCCATTTCAGGTGCCAGACCCGGAGCAAGAAGAGAAGTTGTTGAGGCTTACATTCAAAGGTTAAATAAGCTGGAAGAACTGGCTCTTGAATATCCCGGAGTCGTTAAGACTTATGCTATTCAGGCAGGCCGCGAACTGAGAGTGATCGTTGGTGCCGACAAAGTGGGTGATAATGAAGCTACTCAGATATCTTATGATCTTTCAAAGAAGATTCAGGATGAGATGACTTATCCGGGGCAAATTAAGGTCACTGTTATCAGGGAGGTAAGATCTATTAGCTATGCGAAATAGATTTATTGGAATACTTTAATGCTGTTTTGAAAACTTGTGAATTATTTGGGCTAGAAGTTTCTGTAATCAAAAGTTTCAATATCACGCATTTTGTTATAGCGACAGTTCCCTTTAAAATAATTCATATTAATAAGGCGCATAAGGTTAAGTCTCATTCCAAAGTAAATACTAAAACCGGTAAAGTCTGAAATCTTAAACAATGGATTGAGGTTGTCGCTTCCTATATAAAATCCGCCATACCTTATGGCAAAACCTATTTTCGGAACCAGATTCCATTCATAAAAAGATACAGGAAGGCTTAACTCAAACTTTGCCGATTCCCATCTCGGAGCAAAGGATAAAACTGTCGGCCTTTTCACAGACCTGTCACCAAATTTAAAACCATAGATTAGGGTTCCGTTGAGATAAAACCGCCTCCACATCCACCTGTCATATTGAAGACTCAGAGCAGTTGGAAGATACATTGACAAGGAAGAGGATACTTCGGCAGGTTTGCCAAAATAATATGCGATCTTTGTGTTTATTTCACTGATTGATGAATTTGGTAATGTATCATCGGGTTCATACCAATATGCAGAGGCATCAGAATACTTTATTTCCTCTGCATTTTTTGTAAAACTGATATACCCAAGATCAAGAACCGAAAATCCTATTTTATAATTATAACTGTCATAGCGTTGCTCGCAAAGTTGTGAAAAATATCCATTATCATGTCCCTTTCTCGTTTTTTGATACGTAATTCCAATGTCGGTGCTAAACCCAAAGCCCCTCTTAAAAGAACTAACAAAAGAATTATCGTCATAATTAAGCGGCAGGGAATATCCATATTGAAAATCTACATTCGTCAGATGGGCTGTACTGTCATTCTCAATCATATAATCAACCTTATTTACAGATGTGTAAAATCCTGTATAGCCGAATAATGGTTTTAAAGAAATTCCGAAAGACCAGAATTCCCATTTTTTACGATGAAAAAGGTACGAATAGCTTATTCCTATTTCAAGCCAGGATAAAGCCGAACCTCTAATAGGTTTATCGTGCGAGTAAAGTTTCATTTGCTGCGGAGGATAGTCAATTGCCTCATAAAGAAAAGTTGCAACATCGGGAGGCAGATTATTGAATGATGCCAGTGTCCTGTATGCCGTTGTAAGCCCAAAAGCATGCTTTCCATAAACAAGCATTGCGCCAGGCCCCAATACTTTCGAGTCAACATATCCGTTTTTCAGCTTATCATTATCATAATAGGCAAAATTTCTTTTCTCATGCTTACTCGTATAATAAACAGGCTCTATTCCTTTAAAAAGATTATAAAAATCATCACTCGTGATGTAAGCATAGTTATTATCAACAGATACATTGAATCCGATCAGGTTATAATCCATATATAACTTTGAGCCAACCATGCCTGAGGGATTCAACCCAATACCCATCACTCCTGAGTAATTGCTATTGACAATACCTAACATGTCCTGATTATAGGCATTCAGAGTCATTACTACGTAAATAAACGTAATTAATATTAGCTTCCTAAAATTGTTCAACTTAATCTTCATTATCCTGAACGGCAATAAATACAATAAATAACCACCCAAATAATTCTCAATACAAACGATTTCTCTTTTAAAAAATTATATTTGGCTTATTCAGCGCAAATATAAAGCATTTATAGATTAACCCAAATAAAAAAGGCCAGAAAGCACCAGTTTAACCATAGCTTTCTGACCTAATTAACCAACCAAAACCAAATTTTACAAATAAAAATTA
>JAOZOC010000512.1 GCA_029933495.1 Bacteroidales bacterium | reverse complement strand
TCGATTACAATATAATCATTTTATTTTAAACACGAAAAATATTTTAATATGCATTTTATAAACAAATCACTACAATACTATTTATCAACTAAATACAGATGCTATGAATAATTACGAAAATTCAAAGATTTATAAAATAGCTTTCAATCTTGCCATAAATGTTTACCGTTTTAATATGGTTTTACCCCGTCAGGAATTAATGAGACATGGTAATAATCTAAGAAGAGTATCGGTCAGGATAAAAGACCTGATTGTCGAAAGCCACACCGTCAAAGAAAATGAAAAGCAGTCAGCCGGATTGCTCAGGCAGGCATTCAACGCCTGTGATAATGCATTGACGCTACTTCAAAAAATAAAAGGAACACATTTTAAAGAAAAAACATCCAACGAGCTGATCAGAGGTTACTTAAAGCTCAAAAACAAGATTGCGGAACAGATAAGAGAGGTTGAAAGTAACTCTCCGGAATTAAGTTTAACATATATAGAGTCATTCGTATTAGAAACAGAAAACCATCAATAATATGTATTTCAGTAACAATATCAAATTTCTAAGAAAAAGAAAGGGACGCACACAGGATGACGTTGCCTTTGCCCTGAACATGAAGCGCTCAACCCTCAGCGGTTACGAAAACAATGTGGCCAGGCCAGGCGTGGGAGTTCTGATGGCTTTCTCCGATTATTTCAAAATCGCAATCGACACTCTTGTTAAGATTAACCTTGCAGAACTACCCGAAAGCCAGTTAACTCAACTTGAAAGAGGCTACGATGTTTTCATTAATGGTGGGAATATACGAATACTCGCAACTACTGTTGACAACAAAAACGAAGATAATATTGAACTTGTAAATGAAAAAGCAAAAGCCGGATATACCAGCGGATTTGCAGACCCTGAATACATTAAAGTACTGCCAACATTTAAACTTCCTTTTCTGTCGAAAGAACGCAAATACCGCACTTTTCAAATTTCCGGTGATTCAATGCTGCCAATCCCTGACAAATCGTGGGTAACAGGCGAATACATTGAAAACTGGAATTACATAAAAGACGGGCAGCCTTGTATTGTTATCACTCTTGATGAGGGAATTGTTTTCAAAGTTGTGGAGAATAGAATCGAAAAGGAGAGTCAGTTACATCTGCACTCACTAAATAAAATTTACGAACCTTATGAGATTGGCGTTAAGGATGTAAAAGAGATATGGAAATTTGTAAATTTTATCAGTTCAGAAATGCCTGAGCCAAACACAGAGAAAGAGGATATTGTGCAGGAAGTCAGAGCATTAAGAAAAGAGGTGAAAGCAATACAGATGAAACTGGAAATTTGATTGGTTGGAAATAAGGAGTAATTAAGTGGTCATTAAATGGTCATTAAGTTGTCATTAGGTGATTATCCAGCAAAAAAAAAAATGACGCACGAAGTGCAAATGACGGCGAAGCCAAATGACAATCAATGACGCAAAGCAAATTATGTACTCAATAATTGATATAGAAACAACAGGTTTAAGTCCGAAAAGTGGAAAGATTACCGAAATAGCAATCTTTGTACACGACGGAGAAAAGGTTGTGGATGAGTTTAGCACTCTTATAGATCCTGAAATAACAATTCCGTACAGGATCACGCAGATGACCGGCATCAATAATAAAATGGTTAAGGATGCTCCGAAGTTTTATGAAATTGCAAAAAGAATCGTGGAGATAACTGAAGGTACAACCATAGTGGCTCATAATGTTAATTTTGACTACAATTTCATACGGCAGGAATTCAGGGAGCTGGGTTATGATTTCAAAAGGGAAAAGATGTGCACAGTCAGGCTCAGTCGTAAGCTACTTCCCGGAAGGCGCTCATATTCACTTGGCAAGCTTTGCGAAGAACTGAACATTAAAAACCCCCACCGCCACAGAGCTAAAGGTGATGCAACAGCAACAGTGCAGCTTTTTGAGCTTCTGCTGAAAGCTGAAAAGAACCTGAAGAATATTTCGTTGAAAGGTTTAAACACAAACCTCGACAGAAAGGATATTGACAACCTTCCGAAAAAACCCGGAGTCTATTATTTTCACAATGATAAAGGCATCATTATTTACATTGGCAAAAGCCTGAATATCCATGACCGCGTTATGTCGCATTTGACTAATTACAACACCAAACGTGCGTTGGAAATGCGCAATCAGACAGCCAACATATCTTACGAATTAACTGGAAGCGAACTTGTTGCGCTACTTATGGAGTCGGATGAGATAAAAAAGCATAAACCGAAATTCAACAAAGCACAAAGACGAACATCATTTCCTTGGGGATTGTATAAACATACTGACAAAAATGGATACCTCTGTCTTAAAATCGATAAAAACGACAACGGAGAAGTCCCGTTAACAACATTTTCATCACATCAAACCGCAAAAAATAATCTGTTTATTCTATCTGAGGCTTTCAGACTTTGTCAAAAGCTTTGCGGATTATTTTATACTAAAGGGCCCTGTTTTCAATATCAGGTACATCAATGCGCTGGAGCATGCGTTGGGGATGAATCACCTGAACTATACAATGCAAGGGTTAACCAGGCAATTGAGCCATACAGGTTCCATAAACAAAATTTCCTGATAATTGACAAAGGAAGGAATGATATGGAGAAGTCTGTGACAGG
Organism: Bacteroidales bacterium; assembly: GCA_029933495.1. Lineage (GTDB taxonomy): Bacteria > Bacteroidota > Bacteroidia > Bacteroidales > JAADJA01 > JAADJA01. Next base: position 444 of record JAOZOC010000512.1, on the reverse strand, counting down.
TATTGAAAACGGGAAATATCTTGGATTTGGATTTTTTGATACGCAGTCTGAAGTTGCAGAATCCTTTGAAGATTTAAAAGCAATAATAAAGCCTTACTCTGACAACAGAGATGTTCAGCAAATAATCAGGAGCTATCTGAAAAGAAAAAAGGTGGAGAGGATGATTGAGTAGTCTCAAAGTTTTAAAAACTTTTGGGTATCATCCCCACTTTCTGAAATAAGATAACCTATGCAGTCTTCCCCAAGCCGATAGGCCTTAGTGTTATGCACTGATTTATCAACACCTTCAAGGAAAAGGGTCAACCTCTTTTTCTCAGTATCGGTAAGATGCACTTTATCAAAAATAAAATTATACTCCTGAAGATAATTTGGTGACTTTTCATAGTTTTTGGCTAATTCGGTTCTAACAGTGCCACCCATTTCGGAAAGAGAGTGCCAGTCATT
>JAOZOC010000511.1 GCA_029933495.1 Bacteroidales bacterium | reverse complement strand
CCCAATGAATCTTCCAAAGCCTGAATTTGCTTAGAAGGAAGATCAAACTCAAAAAACTCATTTTGGCATTTAAGAATCACTTTGTGGTTAGTTCTTTCAACTTTGGTAATATAATTCAGATTAATAATCAACGATCGTGAAGCCCTGAAGAAATTATCTTTTGGCAGGCTCTTAAATAGTTTTTTTAGATTGCTTGTAATCACCTCTTTCCGGCCATCGGATAAATATATTTCGGAATAGTTCCGGTCGGCAAGGCAATAGGTTATTTCGGAGCTGTCAATAATTATGAAACCTGTGGGGGTATTGAATTTTAATTTTACATTGGAATTCAGATGATGGAGTAGTTTACTTACCTGACCTGTAAGGTTATCGCTGTTTCTTGTTTTTAGTTTCTCAATTGTGCTTTTTAGTTCTAAAGGGTCAACCGGCTTGACAAGGTAATCAAAAGCAGCATATTTGATGGCCTGCAACGCAAATTTATCATATCCTGTAATGAAAATTACGGTCGGGTTAATGTCATATTCATGTATTTCGCGTAACACATCAAAGCCATTTTTTTTAGGCATTTGAATATCAAGAAAAAGGAGGTCCGGCTTATAATGGATGATTCCTTTAATGCCTTCAACCGGGTCGTGATAAGTTTTGAGAATCTCTATTTCGGGAAAGTCTTTAAGCAAATCCAGTAAAAGGTCGGTGGATTCTTTTTCGTCATCAATTACTATTGCCTTGAATTTAGCTGACATTATATTTTGTATTTATTGGGATTTCCAACAAAACCATAGTGCCTGCCGGTTTTCCGTTTTCATCGTACAAATCTACAATTTCCTGTTTGATTTTTACAGAATTATATTTATTGAGCAGTGCAAAATAGTGGTTCATAACCATCATTCCCATACCTGTAGAGTCGGTTTCCGTTTCTGAGGCTTTCTTTCGCCCAACACCATTGTCAGTTATATGAATGGATATGTGGTTGTTTTTCCGGTTAATACCTATTTGAAGCAAACCATCGGATTTTTTGTTTTTCAAGCCATGCTTTACGGCATTCTCAATATAATTCTGTATTGTCATCTTGGGTATTCTCCAGTTTGTATCAACATCCTTATCAATTTCAATATCATATTTAAACCTGTTTTCGAATCTTAATATCTGAATATCAAGATAATTCTTCACCATTTCCAGTTCTTCCTCAATTGTACGTGATATTTGATCTGCCGATAAAAGATTGGATTTGACAAGATTGGAAAATTTGATGAAATAGTTGTATGCTATATCCCCTTTTTCTTTTTTGAGTAATGAGGCAATGGAATTAAAAGCATTGAGCGTAAAATGAGGGTTTAACTGGTTGTTGATCGTTTTTAACTGGAGTTCCGAGATCTTATTCTGGAGCAGGAGTTTGTCCCTGAGCTGCATTTGTTGCAGTTTCCAGATCAGCAGGATAATGAATAAAACTGCAAGATATATCCCGATATAAACCGGAAATCTTAACAAATACAAATTATTATAACCATACTGATAAATTGTAAAGCTATCCCCTTTTTGGAAATATACCTTGCGGGGTTCACCGGGTGTTTCAATCAAAGAATATGAAATATTATTCCGGCCGACAGGTAATTCAAACTCAACTGGATCTGTAAATCCCTCCCTGAAAGCAATTGCATTCTGACTGTTTTTTTTCATAAAGAGGTACTCAGATTCTGTATCGCCGTCAAGATCAATAATAATAGGTTTTGGAGATATTTCCATTTTATAATCAAGAGTTTTTACAACCTGAAGTTTTTTGTCAATTTTACTCATTACACCCTTATCAGTAATTATCCAATAGTTTTCATTGCCATCCTTAAGCAAATATGACTCATATTTCGGTGATTTGGGAAATTTGTTTTGTGCTATCACCTTTCCATAATTATTATATAGTGAAAGAACCGGAAAATTATCTTCAGAACCTTGATGTGAATAGAGGGCAAGTATAAGGTTTTCACCATTGTTTTCATAAGGTTGAACAGTTAAAAGCGAATGAAAGCCCGGAAACTCTACCGGGTCAAACAGGTAATTCAGGTTATGGTCAAGAACCATTAACCAGGCACTATAATCGGTATTGGGTATCCCAACTGAGCGATCTATATTTCCGGCTGCACCCATGTTCCCAATAATCTCAGGGTACCTGTCTCCATTCAGATCAATGAACTTTAAATCTCCGGGAACGGATGCACTTGCAGGAGACATTTTGAGAGAATCTTCCGGGATATTATAAATACAGATGACCCGGGGCTGGAGAGAAGAGCCGCTATGTATGCCAAAAACCAACTCTTTTACAGAGTCATTGTTCAAATCAATCAGGTTGAAATCGGTAATATCATAACTGATCTTGTTTTCGACACTCCTGTTAACTTTGGTAATAAATCTGCGTTTAATAAAATATTCGCCCCCTTCAACCGGTATAATCCCATATAAAAAAAGAGAATCCTGTTTTTGGGAGAGATTATATATCTCTTTTTGTCCATCACCGTTATAATCACCGGTAATCAGACGTTCGCAAGTGCCGGGCAGCTTTTGAGTAAAATTCCATTGATCAATAAGGCCTCCTTCATTGTCAAAAATCTGGATACAATAATGGTTTTGGCCGGAGATGAATGATTTTATCATTTCGCTGGTGCCATCGCCATCCAGGTCATTATAATATACTATTTCATCAATATTCTCTGTTTTTCCATACTCAACTTGTTCCATTTTATACTTTGAAAACATATCAGGCATGAATATGATAATGACAACACTTATTACAAAAGCCAAAGAATATGGACTATAAAGGATTTTTCTGATTTCCGGAGTTCTCATTAATAGTGTTGAAAAGTTAAACTGCAAATATAGTAAATACCATTGATAAAATTATTAAGTGTTGAATTTATCCACAAATTACACAAATTGGCACAAATGCAAGCGTGGACGCTTGCTCATTTATTGGGTGATTATTTGGAATAAACAATTATCAAGAGGTAAGGTTTGCAATGACAGGGGTAAAAAAATTAAGCCACCCCAGGGAAAGGGGTGGCTCAGCAAATCAAGGTAAGGTAATCTACATGGTA
>JAOZOC010000510.1 GCA_029933495.1 Bacteroidales bacterium | reverse complement strand
TATAAATATCTTTGTTCAGGACCAAATAAAATTAAACAATAAAAATTTACATTATGAAAAAAGTAACTACAATTTCAATCGCGTTAGCATTTGCTTTAATTCCGATTTTCACAAACCAAAGTTTTTCTCAGACTGAGAATACCGATATACCGTATCTTTGTGAGGAAGACTGGATTGAGGTGATGTTTGTTGATGAATCAAAAGTCAGGATGAGGAACAATAACCTCACTGACTTGTCCTTTACTGACGCTCTTTCGGGAGTTGACCAGGTTCTGAGTAAACTTAGCTGGCATAACTGGCACAGGTTCTGCGATGTTCCTGAGTTAACAATTGACCAATGGGAAACAAATGGAGAAAGAAACAGCGGTATTGATGTTTACAATCTTAATAATATCTATCGCCTGCAAATTCCAAAGGGACAGGATGTATGGAACATAAGCAGGGAATTGGAAAGTCTTTCCGGTATTTATAAAGCAGGACCGGTTCCAAAACCAATGGAACTTCCGACTCCACCTAATTATCAAAGCAATCAGGGCTATCTTAATAATGCCGCCTCCACTCCGACAGGAATTGATGCCTTGTATGCCTGGACAAAAACAGGAGGTACTGGATCGGGAGTTACTGTTTGCGACCTGGAGTATAGCTGGAATTACAACCATGCTGATATATCAAAGGCCTTTGGTTCCCAGATTAACAGTAATGTTTCAGACCCGTATAATAACACAGATCACGGAACTGCTGTAATCGGTGAGCTTGTTGCAGATAATAACAGCTGGGGTACAACCGGAATATGTTACGGTGCTAGTCTTAAAACCTGTGGTACATATTATGGCTCTTCTCCTCAATGGAATGTACCCGGTGCTTTGGCTGTAGCCATTGCCAGTTTATCTTCCGGTGATATAATTTTATTGGAACAACAATGGGAATATACAACCGGTTCAAATCCTCAGGATTTTATTCCAATCGAATGGTGGATGAATTATTCGCCAAATGCACAAACAAACAACGGTGTATATGCAGCAATTGTCAATGCGGTTACAAACGGAATTCACGTTGTAGAAGCAGGTGGTAACGGCTATGTCAATACTGACAATCTAACCTGGTATGGAAACTCCGGGGCAATTATTGTAGGAGCAGGCGGTGCCTACGCAGGTGGAGGATGGCCAAACGGAGATCTTCAAAAGCTAGGTTTTTCGAGCTACGGGTCACGCTTTGACTTGCAGGGATGGGGTGAAAATGTCGTTACAACAGGATATGGCAATCTTTACAATAGTCAGGGTACTAATTATTGGTATACAAACACTTTCTCCGGCACCTCAAGTGCATCTCCGATTGTAGCAGGTGCTGTTGCCTGTACTCAGGGCTATTACCTTTCAAATATATCGTCAACTCCGATGACACCTTCGACAATGCGTTCACATTTAAAAACCTATGGAACCGCACAGATAACTCCTCCAAACGGAAATATCGGTCCACGACCAGACCTAAAAAATGCAATTGATAATTTGCAACTTGTCCAAAACTATGACTGGGGTGATGCACCTGACCCAGGCTTTCCAACATTATCTTCAAGTAATGGGGCATTTCATTTAATCGGTAACCTTTTTCTTGGTGCTTCAATTGACGCCGACAGCGACGGCCAGCCTACAGTAAATGCAAATGGTGATGATAATGATGGGAATGACGATGAAGACGGAGTAGTTTTTAACGGACCTCTTTCACCCGGAGGAACAACCAATGTTACCGTAACATCAACAGGTACCGGTTACCTTCAATGCTGGATTGATTTTAATGGCAATGGGATATGGGACATTCCTGCTGAAGAGGTTTTTAAAAATGTCCTTGTTAATGCAGGACCAAACAATCTTTCCTTTACAACTCCGTCGACTGCGATGTTTGGGCCAACCTATGCAAGATTCAGGCTAAGCTCGTATCAAGGATTGATATTTTACGGCTATGTCTCTGATGGTGAAGTTGAGGATTATCAGGTATTTATTGAAGAAGGTGGTGGTGATCAGCTTGACTGGGGCGATGCTCCCGATCAGCCTTATCCTACTCTTAGCGTAAATAACGGGGCAAATCATTATATTGACGGTGTAACATATCTAGGAAATTCAGTTGATGGAGAACCTGACGGGCAACCTGATGGTACTGCCCTGGGCGATGACAATGATATTCTCTATCCTCCGGTAAATGATGATGAAGACGGGATTACTTTTACTTCTCCACTTGTACCCGGACAGATGGCTACTGTTGATATTGTTGCATCTGTTCAGGGAGTATTGAATGCATGGCTTGACTTTGACGGTAACGGTTTCTGGGGAGACCCCGGAGAACAGATATTTATGGATTTTACTCTTGCAGCAGGGGCTAACATCGGCCTTTCATTCAATGTACCGCCAACCGCATTACCGGGACAATCCTTTGCCAGATTCAGATTTTGCAGTCAGCCAGGACTAAACTTCGATGGGCCTGCTCCGGATGGTGAAGTTGAAGATTATGAGGCAATTATTGATGAAGGTGGAGGAGATGAATTTGACTGGGGTGATGCCCCCGACCAACCATATCCTACACTAGCTGGCACTAACGGAGCAAACCACTTCATTGATGGCATTACTTATCTTGGCAGTCAGGTGGATGGAGAACCTGACGGACAACCTGACCCTCAGGCATTGGGTGATGACAATGATATTATTTTCCCACCGCCAAATGATGATGAAGACGGTGTAACATTTACATCCTCTCTGTTTATCGGAAGTTCAGCAACTATGGATGTTACTGCTTCGACAAGTGCTAATCTAAGTGTCTGGATTGATTACAACCAAAACGGCTCGTGGTCTGATCCCGGAGAACAGATTTTTGCTGATTATATGACAACACCTGGGATTAATTCCCTTGCATATAATATTCCGGCAAGCGCTACATTAGGCCAGACATATATGCGATTCAGGTTCAGCAATCAGGCAGGATTGAATTTTGACGGTCCGGCACAGGACGGTGAAGTGGAAGACTATATGGTTGAGATCAAAGAAGAAGTACAGGATGAATACGACTGGGGTGATGCCTCTGACCCGACTTATCCTAC